>NZ_JBNCAB010000005.1:0-176572 GCF_049805555.1 Burkholderia sp. DN3021
GCGCCGACGTGCGCGCGAGCAGCCACGCGCCGCGCCCGGTCGGCGCGGCGGACAGGCGCGCCGCATAACCGAGCGCCGCGAGCGTCGCGCGCACCTGGCGGCACAGCGACGGCAGGCCGCCGAACAGGCGCAGGCTCGGGCCGACGTCGACGATCAGCGAGGCTTCGTCGTCGAGCGCGACGCACGGCGAGAAGCGCAGCAACGCGAGCGCGACCGCGCGCTGCGCATCGGCCTCGCGCGCGGGATCGCGTTCGACGAGCTGCGTCTCGGGCGCGAGCGTCAGCACGCCGCCGCGCTTCATGCCCGCGCGCACGCCTTGCCGGCGCGCGGCCGCATCGGCGATCAGCACGACGCCCTGCTCGAGCACCGCGCAGCCGGCACCGCCGGCCGCTGCGTCAGACGGCTGCGGGGCGCACACGTCGAGCGGCAGGCGCGGCAGATGGATGCCGAGCAAGACGCGCATAACGACTCTCCACGATGGGCGACGGCAGGTCGAGCACGAGCGGCTCGCCGCGCGCGGGCCCGCGACGCTTGACGATATCGAGCGACACGCCGCCCGGCACGGGATACAGCGCGACGCGCAGCACGGCCGGCGACGGCTGCCGCGCGGCCGACAGCGGGCGCAGCATCACGAACAGCGTGTCGCCCGTGCGCGCGGCCGCGAGATGCAGGCGCCGCAGCGCATCGGGCCGCGCGTCCTGCCAGAGCAGCAGCGCGCCGCAACAGCCGGTCCTGAGCGCCTGCTCGGCGGCCCACAATGCATCCGTGCGGCTGCCGGCGCGCAGCCACAGCAGCGCGTCGGCCGGCACGCCGAGACTGGCGAGCGCGGTCGCATGCGGCGATTGCGGCGGCGCGACGAGCGCGAGCGGACGCCGGGTGCTGACGGTGCGTGCGAGCGCGGGCGCGAGCAGCCGCATCTCGCCGCAGCCCGGCTGCGCGGCCAGCAGTTCGACGAGCCCGCCGACCGGCCAGCCGCCGCCCGGCAGCTCGGCCGACAGCGGCGCGAAGCCGGTATCGATCGTGCGCGGGCCGCCGCGCGCAAGCTGCGAGCCGCGCCAGAGCGTTATTCCCCCCGAGCCGGAATGCATACTTGCGTCGAGCAACGTATCGATGGACCGAGCCCGTTCGTCAGCGGGCCGGATCTGGCTGGGATGGAGAAGAACGGTAGTCACGATCGATCGCTCACCAATACTGTATATATATACAGTATTCTAGCTGAAAATCTCCAAAGCGCGAGAGAGGCGACGATAGGAATTCAGGGCGATATCCAGAGCGTCCTGGCTCGCCGAGCGTGCGCGCTCGGGCAGATCTGACGTCAATAGTCAGCTCTAAGCCACGGGCGCGCCGATGAAGGTCGCACGGCGCTGCCGCCACGCCGATATCACTTGGCAGTCGTGCCGTCTACCCACGTATAGCCGAGATTCGTAATGCCGGTGATCAGGCTCTGGAAGTCCTGGTAGGCCGGCAATCCAAGATCGGGTTCAAGCCAGTACGGATGGAAGAAGAAGGACGCGAAACCGTCCCGCACCGCCAAACCATATTGAGCATTGGTCACGAGTTGCTGCCATGGATACGAGATACACGAGAACGGGTCGATATTGCAGATGTTGTATTGAACACTGCCCAGGTTCTCCGGGATGATCCGTACCCCATAGTAATCGGCGTTGATGATGTACGGGAAGAACTGCCCGGCCGAAAAGTCCTGGTTGGGCGCCCCCGTTCCGATTTGCGGCTTGGTCGCGGTGTAGTAGACGGCCCGCTGGAACGTCGTCGGGAACGTGAGGGCGGTGGCCGCCGCTGCCAACGGCGACACCTGGTACTGCGGCGCGGCCCAGCCGACGATCTTGTAGCCGTTGGCCGTGAACTCGAGTATGCCCTCGGCCATCCTGCCTTCCGCCCATTGAACGGAGTCCTCATCGACGGGACGGTTCTGGACCGCATACCAGAACTCATAGTCGCTGCCGCTGACCGCGGTGAGAAGATTCGGCGTCGAATTGTACTGGTGCGTAAGGCCGTGCACCACGATCGAACCGCCGCGCGCGACCGCGTAGTTCAGCGAACTCCTGAGGCCCGTTGCCTGAGCAAGATGTATCGTCTCCGGGACGCCGCCGGTGTAATAGCCGTTCGGATCCGTATACACGGGGATGGTGGCCATCGTGAACGGAATCCTCTTCAAGTACAGGTAGTCCGTGAGCCTTTTCATCGAACTCACCGTTGTATATGCGTCGAGATCCTCCAGACGTACGAGCGCACGGTGATTCACCGGTGCATTGGTCTGCAGGATGTCGTGCAGGATGTCGCATATCACCAGGTACCGATCCGTCGGGCCGATATAGGAAAACGGCATGTCCGCGAAATACCAGAACTTGCCCGAGCGCATGACGTATGGCGTGGTCGCGCCGGTCTTGCTGTTCTTGATGGTGACGAGTGCCTGCGCCTTGGTGGCATCGACGATCTGGGTCAGCCCGACATCCGGGTCCGCACTGATGGCGCCGGTTGACGCGTTATACGCGTAGTACTTGACCATCGGCAGATTCTTGTACGTGACCGTGTCGTAGAAGCCGGGGTTCGGATTGCTTGACGAAGGCGGCGCGTTCAACCCGGCAATGCCGAGAAAGCTGAACCCGAAGGTCTGGTTGAAGGTATAGGCCGTGTTCCATGCAAGCTGCCACAAGTTGTATTTGAACCAGACCACGGTCTTCGTGGTGGTCATCACGTCGCTCATGAACGCCGTCGGAATCGGGTTGTTGTAGTAATCGCCGATGTAGAACGTGACGTCATGGTTCGTGACCATTCCGGCCGTGTAGTTCTGTATCGGAACCAGATCGACCGTCGCGTTGAAATGGCCAAGCAGGTTCCTCAACATGATGCTGTACATCAGGCCAAGCTTCGAATACGGGTCGTTGGCCGGGTTATCGTATAGCACGAGCGTACGTGCCGTGGTGACCTGCGCGTGCGCCGTGCCCGGCAACGTCATTTGCGCGAGTCCGGCAAGCAGGGCTATGACAAGCAAGATCTTTTTCATGGCCGTTTCTCCCTAGTCGCGTTGCACGTTGCCACCGGCTTTCTTGACGGACTTCAAGTTGAACTTGGGGCGCCCCGTCTCCTTGTATGCCTTCTCCCATTCCTCGTCGGACATACCCGGCTTCACCTTGACCTGGGCGGAACCGTTGGGTAACGGAGGCGGCTTGATCTTTGCGGCAGACGAATTGCCCTTCTCCTGTGCATTCGTATCCTGAACAGCGGCGGCGAAGGCGAGCGCGGAGATTAATGTGACGAGTGATCCAACGGTGCTCAATCCGCTCCGCAAATATCGATTGCGATGAGAAATCATGATTTTCATCCTTTGATATGCAAAATAAATTCATCTCGTTAACGAAACGAGCACGGCTGGCGCCATTAATAATCAGGGTGTTATGTCGTTATTTTTTCATGCGCACTTGATGCCAGACAAAAATACAGGACGCGATTACTTTTCTTTCAAGCTAGAAACGTACCATCGGTCGCAAATGGGCACGGGATCAAGGCACCGAAATCGGCACGCCATGGCAATCCAAAATTGTTTATAAAAAACGTTTCAGGCGTGCAACGTATCCGCTTTCGAGGCTGTCATCTGACAAACAAGTGAAGCCTGTTCGGACGATTCAGGGAAAAACCAGTTCCATCAACGCTTTGCGCATGGTGACGCGGCAATCGACTCGTATGACTCGAACACGTCTTGGCGACCGGAGAGGCCGGTGATCGCCGGAATCGCGTGACGATTTCCCGACGGAGGCAGCCGCGGCGCGGCAACGGGTCCGCAAATCACGTTTCGTCAGATCAATCGATCATGCGTTTCAGCACTGAAACGTTTGGCTCGAATTCGGTGGGTCGATCTTGTGCGACGCCCCGCAGACGCCCGGACGGTCAAGGGCGGCGCGGCAATGGCGCGCGACTTGCTTTACGAACTGCGTATTGAAACGACTGAAACGACGGTGCGCAGGAAGCGCTGCGGGGAGCTGGATCGAGAGCGGATGCAAGCATTAATGGTGCAGGATCCATCCCGGCGGGAGACGGAAGTATGCGAGGCAAATACAACTTTCAAAAGTCACCCACTGAACACGTTTCATCTTTAAAGATATTACGTGATCGCATCGAGAAAACTCCAGGCTGACGGAGTCTTTTTCGAGCGATGGGATTTTTTGCGGCGCAAGCCGCGAAGTGGGAGTGACGGGGTCGACGAGGACGGACAGATATTCGTCTTTCGTTGGTGCAAGGGAGAAGAATTACATACAAGATAAAATCGCGGGGAAATGATGGATAACACAATATGGATTGCATATTTATATGCACTTAACATCATCGCCATTTTTACCGCGATCGTCATCCTGGTAAGCACACTGGATGACCTTACGCTCGACGCCTGCTATTGGTCATTCGAAATCGGGCGGTTTCTGCGTCACGAAAAAACACAGACTATCGATATCGGCATGCTGCGCGCCGAGGAAGAGCGGTATCTGGCGCTCATGGTGCCGGCATGGAAAGAGTATGACGTGATCGCCAAAATGATCGAAAACACATTGGCGACCATGGAATACGAGCGATATGT
This sequence comes from Burkholderia sp. DN3021, assembly GCF_049805555.1. Classification (NCBI taxonomy): domain Bacteria; kingdom Pseudomonadati; phylum Pseudomonadota; class Betaproteobacteria; order Burkholderiales; family Burkholderiaceae; genus Burkholderia; species Burkholderia sp. DN3021. The sequence continues at coordinate 4,589 of NZ_JBNCAB010000005.1, forward strand.
GATCTTCGTCGGAACCTATCACAACGACGCCGAAACCACGGCGGAGGTCGATCGGATGGTCCGCCGTTATCCGGGCAGGGTGACGCGCGCAACGGTCATGAACGATGGGCCGACCTGCAAGGCAGACTGCCTGAACTGGATCATCGAAGCGATCCTGCGCTACGAAGATACGCATCATATTCAATTCGCGGGCGTCGTGATGCACGACTGCGAAGATGTGATTCATCCGATCGAACTCAAATACCTCAGCCATGCAATTGCGGATAGCGACCTGGTCCAGCTCCCCGTTCTGTCATTGCCGCGGAAATGGAACGAGTTCGTGGCCGGATGCTATATGGACGACTTCAGCGAAACGCACCAGAAGGACGTACCGGCGCGAGCCCGTCTGACCGGCGTCGTCCCCGGCGCGGGTGTTGCGTCCTGCTACAGCAGGCGCGCCATCGAAGCGGCGATGAAGGAGAGCGGCGGCTGTCCGTTCAACACCAGTTCGCTGACCGAGGACTACGACTTCAGCTTTCGGTTGAGAGACCTGGGTATGAAGGAAACCTTTGCCCGCTTTCCGCTTTCGGATATCCCGCAGGATGCAGGGGCCAAGCGCGCAAAGGGCAGTGCCGCCAATCGAAACCTGCTGGCCACCCGCGAATATTTTCCAAAGACATTTCGCACCGCATATCGGCAGCGTGCGCGCTGGATCCTCGGCATCGCCTTTCAGGGGTGGGAGCAACTCGGCTGGAAGGGCGATTTCCTCACCCGCTACATGTTCTTCCACGACCGCAAGGGCATCGTCACCTCACTTTTTTCAGTGATTGCTTACGGTGTACTGATCAATTTCGTAGCGCTTTCCGCCCTTCAGAAATTCGGTCATGCCGTCCCCGTCAGCGCCCCCCTCGTCACGGCGAGCGAATGGATAGCCCCGCTGCTCTGGGTGAACACCGTCATGCTGTTTGCCCGCGCCGGGCAGCGCTACTACTTTGTCAGCAAGCTGAACGGTCCGGTCCAGGGGCTGCTCTCGATTCCGAGGATGTTCGTCAACAACCTGATCAATTTCTACGCGGTTTGCCGGGCGTGGCGCATCTATCTCGGCCACCTCGCAAGCGGCAAGCCGATCGCCTGGGACAAGACCAGTCATACCTACCTGTCGAACGAACAGCTCGGGAAAGTACGCCGCAAGGTTGGCGAAATCCTGGTCGGCTGGGGCGTGGTCTCACTGGAGCAATTGCAGGCAAGCCTGGAGAAACAGCTGACATGCGGCAAGCGGCTGGGCGAACTGTTGATCGAAGGTAGCGCGATCTCCACCGAATCGCTGGCGGATGCGATCGCGGAACAAGCGGAACTCCCGCGGGTCAGCCTGGGCAATGTGGCGGTCGGCCACTTCGCGGATTCGCTGGCATTCGAACTGCAGTACACGTATCGGGCTATCCCGTTTTCAACCGCAGACGACGGAACGTTGAACGTGGCGGTCGGGCGGCCGCTCACGCAAGACGAACAGGATATCGTGCGGCGCGGCGCCAAAGCGAACATAGCGTATTTCATTGCCTGCGATACGGAGATTGCAGCCGAACTCGCCCGACACTCGCGCTTCGTCGAACTCGCGCGAGCACGCGACGGCGACGATGCAGCGTGGCCGGTTGCTCCAATGCAAAAGCCGTCGGGAGAACAGGCATGAAACGCTCCAGACTCCCGATCGCTGCTGGCCTCAAGCGCTGCGCGCGATTGAGTGCATTGGCGATCGCCGTATCGTTGGCCTGGCAGGCCCCCGCACACGCCACGCAGCCGCTCGCTCCCAAGGCTTATCGGCTCGCCGATGGCGCATACAAGGCAATCAGTGCCGGCGACCTGCCCCGCGCGGAAGAGTATGCACAGCGCGCCCTCAAGATTCAGCCCGGAAGCGAACAGCTCGGGTTGCTGCTCCTCGATGTATTCAAACGTGAAGGAAAAATCGACGAAGCGGACGCCATGATGGAATCGTTGAGCGTTCGGTTTCCGAAAAGCGCCGCGGTACGGGCCGAGCATGGCTACCTGGCGCAGCGGCAACAGCGCTACGACGTGGCGTGCAGCGATTTCTCGGCCGCCGTCGCGACAGGTAAATGGAGCAAGGAGCAGCAGCGCAACCTGCGTCTCGCATGGTCGGACAGTGCGCTCGCGGCGCATCGTCCGCATGACGCCGGCATTGCACTGGCGCCGCTGGCAGATGAAAAATCGGCCGCGGTTCAGTTGCGTATCGCGCAGTTGAGCTTGATGTCGGGCGATCGCGAAAGCGCGATCCGCGTGGCGGATCTTGCCGCCCGCGACGCGACGACGGACGCCGAGCGGAAAATGGCCGCGTCGATCGTGACGCAGGCCCAGCAACCCGAGCAGGCGCCGCAGATACCGGTGGACGATACCGCGACACAGAAGTTGCAGCAGGCCTATGACCTGCTGCGCGAACACAAGGATCGCGAGGCGCTCGACGCATTCCAGGAGGGTTTCGACGGCGGAGCCGGCAACGCGATGAACTACGCGGACGCAGGTTATGCCGCCAAGCGTATCGGCTTGAACGAGCAGTCCGTCGAGCTGTTCGAGCACAGTCTCGACGCCGATGAAAACGAACACAAGTTCGATGCGCAGCACAAGTTCGGCTATCGGCGAGAAGTCGAGCAACTTCAGCGCACCTGGGGCTTCGTGCTGAGCGCGCCCTACCAGTCGGCCGCGTTCGGCCCGCAAGGCACCATCAGCGTGTTGCAGCCGGGTATCGAAGCGTACTGGCAGCCACCGAAGATCGGCTACCAGAACGGACGCATTCTCCAGTTCTTCGTGCGCGGATACGGCACGGCATACGACGGAAGCGGCAACGTGACCGGCATGCCGACCGTGCAGGGTTCGGTGGGGGTTCGCTACAAGCCGATACCCGACCAGAACGTGGTGATGACCGCCGAGCGGCTTTTCCACGTCGGCAGCCTGTCGATGACGGACTGGCTGATGCGCCTGGGCTATTCGTCGGAGGCGGGGACCGACCTGCGGGTCACCGAACCGAGCTGGCGTAGCTGGCAGGCCTATGTCGAAGGTGCGTACTTCATCAAGGCAGGCCGATACATCATCTATTCGGAGTTGCGTTACGGGCACACCTGGCGTTTGACGGCGCTCAGCGATCGGCTGACCGTCTATCCGCATGCCGCGGTGGCCGGCGATCACGACAACCGCCAGCCGGACAAGACGGCGATCGGTGCGGGGCCCGGCATCCAGTTCCGGTACTGGTTTCGCGAAGGCAGGTATAGCGCGCCGGCGAGCTATCTGGATGTCACGGTGCAATACAGGTTCCCGTTGACGTCAGCGGTACGCGCACGTGGTCTCGTGGTACGCGCAACATTGTGGTTTTAACCTGCGACGCTGACGCTTACGCGCGGATGGCGCGATCAGCTGGGAGACTTGAGCGTGATGATCGTTTGACGCAGCAACTGGAAGTAGGAGCTCGTCGAGTACGGGAGCATTTGTTCGACGTAGTTCCACCAGAAGAAACCACCGATGAAACGCGGGTCGTTCATGGTGTTGACCATCGGGTAATAGGTTTTGATCAGGTTCTGCTGTACCGACGCCGGCGCGGAGATATCCGACGTACCGATTTCGCCGAAGCCGACCTTCGCGTTCGGGAAAATGCTTTCCAGCGCCGCGAAATCGTTCTTCCACGACGGGCTCAGCCCCGGGCAATCCTGGTACGGGTAATAGCTGAACAGCGCATAGTCGGCCTGCTGGCGAACCGTCGAGGACAGGAACGTCGTCGGCCAGGTCTTCCAGTAATCCTGGGGTTTCTCCCAGCAGTTGGTACCCTTGCTGTCGTCGTTGTAGTACAGCGTGATCGCAGTCTTGCCGCCGTTCGATTTGACGATCGTGTTGGCCGCGGCGACCATCTGGCCGATCTGCTGTTCTTGCGAATTGACCACCGAGTTCGTACCGCTCGGGTCGTTGCGCAGCCATTCGCCGTTGATTTCGTTGGCGATCTCCCACACGTCGACGGTGTTCTTCAGTTGCGACACCAATTCCTGCGTTCTCGCTTGATACGTGGAGAGCGTCGTCGGGAAATAGTAAGAATCGTAGATCTCGCCCATCACATACGCGACCGAATGCAGGCGCAGCAGCGGTGCGTAGTAGTCCGAGGCCGGCGTACCCGGATCGAACACGACGCGCACGGTCGGCCGGTACGGCAGGTTCTGCAGCGACGCGATGATCGCATCGAGTTTCGTCAGGTCGTCGAGCGTGACGCCGTAGACCGGATTCTTCAGGGGTTCGACCTGAGCTTGGGCGGACTGGGAAAAAGGCAAGAGCCCAGCATAAGCAATGCACGCGGCAACGGCCGTGCGCGAGATGTTTTTCGTCAGTCTTTTCAAAACGTCCTTCCGTCCTAAAGTAAGAAGAAGCGCGATTTTAGACGAAAATAAAAGCCAATTATCGGATGATATCGACAGAAATGGCTCCGGAACATCGCAGGGCGATGCCTCGCGCAGGAGAAGTTGCGACGCGATGCCTTCGGGAGAAATGTCCAGCATCCCTAAACGAACACCCAGCAACATTGGTTCACAAGGCGGCCAAATAGTGAAACCCGTCACCAGCGGGATTCGGCTATGGATGCCTTGCGAACCCGTCGCCGCCCTGCTTCCGACGCTCGATCACGCAAACGTATGCGGTTGGTTTCAATCACCGTCAACGCCGCCATAGTCACCATCCGCAGCACCGGCGAACTCGAAGTGAGGGTGTTTACGGATGCGCTGACGCTCGGCAGGAACGGTCCCACCGCCGCGTTACTACCCGTTTCGGTCTTGAGCCGGCTGTACGCGATGTGGCTGGCCGTCCACGTTTGGACCGACCGGCAGGTTGGCAGCGCTCTTGAGCAGCGACGCCGGACCCGCGATTTACGGCGGGTATGGAAGCAACGATCACCGTAGGGTCGACCCAGGGTCGCCTGGTCGTGAAACGCACTCGCTGCGGCAGGTAATGAGTTGGGGTATGCGGCGCAACGCTCGCACCTACCGCGCGGCCGATGCTGACATAGAATGAAAAAATGCTCGGTTGAAGATGAGCTGATGGCAAAAAAAAGGAGTGCCAACATGAGACGCCTTTATTTCCTCGTACCCGATACGCAGATGGCGAAGGCGATCGTCGACGACTTGCTGCGCGCGCGCATCATCTGGCGCCATATCCACGTCCTCGCCAATCACAGTGTCACACTCGATCAGTTGCCCGAAGCATCTTTGCTGCAAAGCAGCGATGTCGTGCACGCGCTCGAGCGCGGCGTCGCACTCGGCGGCGCGACAGGCGCGCTTATCGGTCTCGTCGCGCTTGTGTTCCCCCCTGCGGAGCTCGTGATTGCGGGCGGCGCCGTCGTCGCGTTGACGTTGGCGGGAGCGGGCTTCGGGGCGTGGACGGCCGCTATGATCGGCATCGCCGAGCCGAACGCGCGACTCCAGCGATTTCGTGACGCCATACGGGACGGCCAGATTCTGATCATGGCCGACGTGCCGGCATTACGAGAGCAGGAAATCGAGGAGATGGTCGCCCAGCATTTTCCGAAGGCGGATCTGGAGGGCGGCGAGCCTACGACACCGATCTTTCCCTGAAAACTCGAAAACCGGCATACGCAACACCGAGGCCGGCTCTGCATCGAGCGTGCCGGCTTCACGCCAGTGTGAAATCGGCATACGTCCACGCGGGAGAATTGCCGGGGGGCTCCCCGGTACAGGGGCTATTCCGTGACGTCACATGCCTCTTTGCGTCGCATCCAATCAGACGCCCGCAATCGCGCGGCACCGCAATCCCCGTTCCCTATCCCGACACGCGCCGGCGCCCTCGCCAGCATTCATCGATGCGTATCGCCGAGCGCGCTATCGCATAACCGCAACCTCGGGCGGCATGCTGCCGCGCGCCAACTGCTTGCCTGCCGACACGACGATGCCGAACTTCGAGCGGAACGCCGTCGTGTCATCCATCGCGCAGGGTTTTTGTACCTTGCGTTGGCACCCATATCTGCCATTCTGAATCGAATAAGGACTTACTTTTGACGCGAGTGGCGCCTTCTGAACCTGAGTGCTGAAGCTGAACTGTCGGCAAGGAGGTCGTATGGAACTGAACATTCAATCGCACCATTGGCAACGGCGCAGGCCCGACTGGCTCGCCGCTGCCGTGGCCGGTCTTGCGGGCGGCGCCCTGGTGATCGTGCTCGAATTCTTCTGGTCGACCATGGTGATCGACGAAAGCCCGTGGCAACCGACCCACAAGATCGCGGCAATGGTGATGGGCCGCAGCGCGCTCGAACAGATGTCGGTCTTCAGCTTCGGCATCGTGGGGATGGCGCTGGTACTGCACTACGTGCTCGGCGCCATCATGGGGATGATGCTCGCCGCGATCATTGCGCCGTTCCGCTTCGATTCGAGCGTCGGCATGGAGGCCGTCATCGGGCTGGCCTTCGGGATCGTCGCGTATGTATGGAACTTCTATGTGATGACAGCCGTGTTCCCATGGTTCGTCTCGGAGCGGGGTTCCGGGCCCTTGTTGGCAAACCTGCTGTTCGGCGTGGTCACCGCCGTCGTCTACGGCACGCTCGAACGGCGCAAGCAGGACGCGATGCACTGACGCGCCGTTTTTTTCCGCCGTGCCCAAAACCGGCGCCCTCGCGGGACGGCCGCCTCGACAACCGATGCCGGAGGCGGCCATTTTGCATTGCATCGCAGCGAGCGGCTCCTCCATTCGCGCGATACGCCTATGGCGCGCGCTGCCCCGTTGCGCTGCCTTGCACGATGCAAAGGAGAGGACTACCTTTGCTTTAACGCCGCTTGCAACGCTTGGCGAATCGGACCTGGCAGAGTGCCGGCGAAAACAACAATACGAAGTACGGCAAGGCGGCACAACGACGCCAGGAGCGCTTGTCGGCGGCTCCGGCGAGTGACACGCAGCGAGGCGGCCCATGGCGCTTGCGATTGCCCTGATCCTGATCATCGTATTGGCGGTGGGGTTTCACTTTGCCAGTCCCTGGTGGATCACGCCGATCGCGTCGAACTGGGTGCGCATGGACGACATGCTGACGATCACGATCGTCATTACCGGCGCGCTCTTCATCGCGATCAACCTGTTCATCGTGATCGCACTGATGCGCTACCGCCACCGCAGCGGGCATCGCGCGGCCTACGAGCCGCACAACAGGCGGCTGGAATGGTGGCTGATCGGCCTGACCGCTGTCGGCGTGGCGGCGTTGCTGGCACCGGGGCTTTTCGTCTACGCGGACTACATCCGGCCGCCGCGCAACGTGCTGCAGATGGAGGTGCTCGGCCAGCAATGGCAATGGCGCTTCCGCTTCGCCGGCCCCGGCGGCAAGCTGGGCACGACGGACGTGCGCTACATCGGCAACGACAACCCCTTCGGCCTGAACCCCGGCGACCCCAACGGCCGTGACAACTACCTGATCGAGGCGCCCGAGGTACACCTGCCGCTCAACCGGCCGATCCAGGTCCTGGCACGGTCGCGCGACGTGCTGCACGACTTCTACGTCCCGCCGTTCCGTGCGCGCATGAACATGGTGCCCGGCATGGTGACCACCTTCTGGTTCACGCCGACCAAGGCGGGGCGCTACGACATCCTGTGCGCACAGCTTTGCGGTATCGGGCACTCCGGCATGCGCGGCGTGGTGGTGGTGGAAGACGAAGCATCGTTCTCGCGCTGGCTCGCGCAGCAGGCCACGTTCGCGCAGCGGCAGCAGGCCAGGGTGCAGGCAGCGGCAGCCGCTACCGGCGGCAGCGCCCAGGCGCTTGCCGACCAGGGCAAGACGCTCGCGGCGGCCAAGGGCTGCGTCGCCTGCCATACCGTGGACGGCAGTCCGCGCATGGGCCCCACCTGGAAAGGCCTGTACGGCAAGACCGAAACGATGGCCGACGGCAGCACCGCGAAGGTGGACGAAGCCTATCTGCGCGCCTTCATCCGCGACCCGAAGGCCCGCGTCGTGAAGGGCTTCTCGCCCGTCATGCCGACTTTCGACCTGAGCGAGCAGGAACTGACCGCGCTGGTGACCTACATCGAGTCGCTAGGCGGTCCGGCCGCCAGCAGCGCAACGAATCCCTAGCGAATTCCCAGCGGAGCACATGCAATGCCCTACGCGCACACCGACCACGCCCCGCAAAGCTTCTGGACCCGCTATGTCTGGAGCCAGGACCACAAGGTCATCGCCGTGCAATATGCGCTGACGGCCATCGCCATCGGCCTGGTCGGCATGGTGTTGTCGGACCTGATGCGGCTGCAGCTCGGCTTTCCGGGCAAGTTCAGCTTCATCGACGCCAACCATTACTACCAGTTCGTCACCATGCACGGGATGATCATGGTGATCTACCTGCTGACGGCGCTGTTTCTGGGCGGCTTCGGCAACTACCTGATCCCGCTGATGCTGGGCGCGCGCGACATGGTGTTCCCGTTTCTCAACATGCTGAGCTACTGGGTCTACCTGCTGGCCGTGCTGGTGCTGGTGGCGAGCTTCTTCGTGCCGGGCGGGCCGACCGGCGCGGGCTGGACGCTGTATCCGCCGCAGGCCATCCTGCCGGGCACGCCGGGCGTGGAATGGGGCATCGTGCTGATGCTCGTGTCGCTGGCGATCTTCATCGTCGCGGCAACGATGGGCGGCCTGAATTACGTCACCACCACGCTGCAGGCGCGCACCCGCGGCATGACGCTCATGCGCATGCCGCTCACGGTGTGGGGCATCTTCATCGCGACCATCATGGCGCTGCTGGCATTTCCGGCGCTGTTCGTGTCGGCAGTGATGATGCTGCTCGACAGGATACTCGGCACCAGCTTCTTCATACCGGCCGTGGTGTCGATGGGGCAGACGCTCAAGCATGCCGGCGGCAGCCCGCTGCTGTTCCAGCACCTGTTCTGGTTCTTCGGGCATCCGGAGGTCTACATCGTCGCGCTGCCGGCCTTCGGCATCGCGTCGGACCTCATCAGCACGCACGCGCGCAAGAGCATCTTCGGCTACAGGATGATGGTATGGGCCATCGTCGTCATCGGCGCGCTGAGCTTCGTGGTCTGGGCGCACCACATGTTCGTCGCCGGCATGAATCCGTACTTCGGCTTCTTCTTTGCCACGACCACGCTCATCATCGCCATCCCGACCGCGCTCAAGGTCTACAACTGGGTGCTGACGCTGTGGCGCGGCGATATCCACCTGACCGTGCCGATGCTGTTTGCCATCGGCTTCATCAGCACCTTCGTGCTGGGTGGGCTGACCGGGCTCTATCTCGGCAACGTGAGCGTGGACATTCCGCTGTCGAACACGTATTTCGTGGTGGCGCACTTCCATATGGTGATGGCCGTGTCGCCGATCCTGGTGGTGTTCGGCGGCATCTACCACTGGTATCCGAAGGTGACGGGCCGCATGCTGAACGATACGCTCGGGCGCGCGCACTTCTGGATCACCTTCGTCGGCACCTATGCGATCTACTTCCCGATGCACTATCTCGGCATCCTGGGCATGCCGCGGCGGTATTACGCGTACGAGGGCTACAGCTTCATTCCCCATTCGGCGCAGACGCTCAACACCTTCATCACCGTCGTTGCGCTGATCGTCGGGGTGGCGCAGTTGCTGTTCGTGTACAACCTCGCGTGGAGCCTCGTGCGCGGCAAGCGCGCCGACGGCAACCCGTGGCGAGCCACCACGCTCGAATGGCAGACGCCGCAAACGCCGCCCGTGCACGGCAACTGGGGCGCTGCGCTGCCCGTCGTCTACCGCTGGGCTTACGAATACAGCCCGCCGGGGCACAAGGAAGACTTCGTCCCGCAAAACCAGCCGCCTGCGACGGCGCCCGAGCCGGCAGCCCACCCGACGCTTCAACCCGGCGAGGCTCGCGAATGACCACACTGCCCCGCCCCTTCGTTCCCGACGCGCCGCCGGTCCTGCCGAATGCGAGCCGCATCGGCCTGATGGTCTTCATGGCGGTGGCGACGACCTTGTTTGCGCTGCTGCTGCTCGCTTACGGCATGCGCATGCGCGAGCCCGACTGGCAGCCGATCCCGCATCCGGCGCTGCTGTGGTGGAACACCGGCGCGCTGGTGCTGGCAAGCGTTGCCATGCAGCGTGCCCGGCAGCTGACCTTGCACCGCGTGGCGTGGCTCGCGTGCGGCGGCGTGCTGGCGGCCGTATTCGTGATCGGGCAACTGGTCGCCTGGCGCATGCTGTCGGAAGCCGGGCAGACCGTCACCGTCAATCCTTCCAATAGCTTCCTCTACCTGCTCACCGGCCTGCACGGATTGCATGTGCTGGGCGGGCTGGCGGCCTGGGCCGTGACGATCGCGCGTCTCCGGCGCACGGACCCGTTCCGGGCCCAGCGCGCCATCGCGCTGTGCGCCCTCTACTGGCATTTCCTGCTGGCGGTATGGCTCGTGCTGCTGGCGGCGATGTGGTGGCTCACCCCTGCGTTCGTCGCGGCCATCTGCGGGCCGCTGTATGGAGCCGCGCCATGACCGCACCCACGCTTCCCACCGAATCCGCCGACACCCCGCCCACCGACGCCGGGCCTGACGGCTGGCGCGGCATCGTCACGGACTGGTCGGCCGACCGCGAAGCCTTCAAGGTGCCGTGGGGCAAGGCGATGATGTGGATCTTCCTGCTGTCGGACACCTTCGTCTTCAGCAGCTTCCTGATCGGCTACATGTCGGTGCGCATGTCGACCACGGTGCCGTGGCCCGATCCCTCCAAGGTGTTCGGGCTCACGGTGGGCGGCGTGGACGTGCCGTTGCTGTTGATCGCCATCATGACGTTCACGCTGATCACCAGCAGCGGCACCATGGCGATGGCCGTCAACTTCGGCTACCGGCGCAACGCCAGGCGCGCCGCCGCCCTGTTGCTGGCCACCGCGCTGCTGGGCGCGACCTTCGTGTCGATGCAGGCCTTCGAATGGACCAAGCTGATCGTCCATGAAGGGATTCGCCCGTGGAGCAACCCGCTGGGCGCGGCGCAGTTTGGCGCGTGCTTCTTCATGATCACCGGGTTCCACGGCTTTCACGTGACCTGCGGCGTGATCTACCTGCTGTTGATCGCGCGCAAGATCCTGCAACCGGGGTTTACCGAGCACGGCAACTTCCAGATCGTCGAGATCGCCGGCTTGTACTGGCACTTCGTCGACCTGGTGTGGGTGTTCATCTTCGCGCTGTTCTATTTGTGGTGAGGCAGGCCATGGACCACACCGATCCCGCCGATCGACCCGACGCCGCGCACGGCCAGCAGCATCCGATCGGCCTTTACCTGAAAATCTGGGGCCTGCTGTTCGTGCTGAGCACGTTGTCGTACATGGTGGATTACTTCCACGTGCAGGGCCTGCTGCGCTGGGTGCTGATCGTCGTGCTCATGATCGCCAAGGCCGGGCTGATCGTATCGATTTTCATGCACATGATGTGGGAGCGGCTGGCGCTGGTGTACGCCATCCTGATCCCGCCCCTGTGCCTGCTGGTGCTGATGGTGCTGATGGCGGCCGAAGCGCATCACACTTTCGGCATGCGGGAACTCTTCTTCCACTGATCCCTTCGCCGCCCGTTCGTCGCGCGACGAGCGCTTCGCACATGCAGGAGGACGCCATGAAATTTTCACGCCGACGTTTTATTGCAACCACCACCGTTCTGGCATCCGCGCTGGCATTTGGACGCCGCGCGGCGGCGGCAGATGCCGGCGCCGTTCAGGAATCCGATGCAAATGCCCAGGCCCTCGGTTACAAGACGGATGCAAGCCGGGTCGACCATGCGAAGTTCCCGAACTTTCAGGCGGGCCAGGCTTGTGCGAACTGCCAGTTCTTCCAGGGCAAGACCGGCGTCGCGATGGCGCCGTGCACCATTTTCAGCGGCAAGCAGGTCAATGCCAAAGGCTGGTGCAGCGCCTATGCGAAAAAGGCGTAGCAGAAACGGCGTGGCGGCCGTGCTGCCGGCGGCCTGAAACGGCATCGGCGTGCCAAAGTGGAATTGCGTCTCGTGTGCGCGTTGGAGCGGCCGCTCGCCGATGCGTGTTGAGCGGCAGCAACCGGCCGAGTACCGACAAACGCGGGGGTGGCCGTAGCCCTCCCCACAAGCGCCGATCGATCAGGCAGAAGCACTCCGATTGGCCTCGATCACCGTCAACGCCGCCATATTCACGATCCGCCGCACCGTCGAGCTCGACGTGAGGATGTTCACCGGCGCGTTGACTCCGAGCAGGAACGGCCCCACCGCCACATTGCTGCCCGCCTCGGTCTTGAGCAGGTTGTACGCAATATTCCCCGCATCGACGTTCGGACAAACGAGCAGATTGGCAGCGCCCTTGAGCGGCGACATCGGAAGCAGCCGCGACCGCAGCCCTTCATCGAGCGCACAGTCGCCGTGCATCTCGCCATCCGCCTCGATATCAGGCGCCTGCTCCCGGACGATCTCCAGCGCCCGGCGCATCTTCACACCCGAAGCCGCGCTGCCTGAACCGAAGTTCGAGCGCGACAGCAACGCAGCCTTCGGCGTCAGGTTCAGCCACTCCATCTGCCGGGCCGCAGCAATCGTGAATTCCGCGATCTGCTCGGCATCGGGATTATCGTTGACGTGCGTATCCACCAGCGCCACCGTCCGCTGGTCGAGCAGCAGAATGTTCATCGCCGCGTAGGTGGACGCACCGGGCTTCTTGCCGATCACTTCGTCGACGAACCGCAGGTGATTGTGATACTCGCCGACCGTCCCGCAAATCATCCCGTCCGCATCGCCGAGCCGCACCATCATCGCGCCGATCAGGGTCAGGCGACGCCGCATTTCGACGCGCGCCATCTCCTTCGAAATGCCGTCCCGGCACCGCAGCTCCCAATACGTCGTCCAGTATTGCGGGAACCGCTCGTCATATTCGGGATTGGTCACTTCGACATCCTGACCGAGCCGAATACGCAGACCGAAGCGCTCGATCCGCGCCAGCAGCACCTCCGGACGCCCGACCAGGATCGGACGCGCAAGCTTCTCGTCGACGATCACCTGCACGGCGCGAAGCACGCGCTCGTCCTCGCCTTCGGTGAAGACGATCCGCGCCTTGCCGCCGTCACGCACAAGCTGACGCGCCGTCGCGAACAGCGGCTTCATGAACGCGCCGGAGTGGTAGACGAATTGCTGCAGTTGCTCGACATACGCGTCGAGATCCGTCAGCGGGCGCGTCGCCACGCCGCCTTCCATCGCCGCCCTGGCCACGGCCGGCGCGATACGCACGATCAGGCGCGGATCGAACGGCTTGGGAATCAGGTATTGCGGGCCGAAGGCCACGTCGTACGCACCATAGGCCGCCGCCACCACTTCGTTCTGCTCTTCCTCGGCAAGCCCCGCGATCGCGTGAACGGCGGCGATTTCCATTTCGCGGGTGATCGTCGTCGCGCCCACGTCCAGTGCGCCGCGGAAAATGTACGGAAAGCAGAGAACGTTGTTGACCTGGTTCGGATAGTCCGAGCGGCCCGTCGCGATGACGACATCGTCGCGCGTCGCATGCGCCAGTTCCGGGAAGATCTCCGGCGTCGGGTTGGCCAGCGCGAGAATCAGCGGACGCGCCGCCATCTCCTTCAGCATCTCCGCGCTCAGGATGCCGCCGACCGACAGGCCCAGGAACACATCCGCGCCGCCGATGACTTCGGACAGCTTGCGCGCATCGGTTTCCTGCGCGAAGCGCGACTTTGCCGGGTCCATCAGCGTGGTACGGCCGCGATAGACGACGCCTTCGATGTCGGTCACCCAGATGTTTTCGACCGGAAGCCCGAGGTCGACCAGCAGGTCCAGGCAGGCCAGCGCGGCCGCACCGGCCCCCGACGTCACGACCTTCACCTCCGAGATCGACTTCCCGACGACCTTCAGCCCGTTGATGAAAGCAGCCGATACGGTAATGGCGGTGCCGTGCTGATCGTCATGGAAGACGGGAATCTTCATGCGTTCGCGCAGTTTCTGCTCGACCGTGAAGCACTCCGGCGCCTTGATGTCCTCGAGATTGATGCCGCCGAACGTGGGTTCGAGGCCGGCGATGATGTCGACCAGCTTGTCCGGATCGGTCTCGTTGATCTCGATGTCGAAGACGTCGATTCCGGCAAACTTCTTGAACAGGACGGCCTTGCCTTCCATCACCGGCTTGGATGCGAGCGGGCCGATGTTTCCCAGACCGAGCACCGCGGTGCCGTTGGTGATCACGCCCACCAGATTGCCGCGGCTCGTGAAGCGGTGCGCCTGCAGCGGATCGGCCGCGATCGACTCGCACACCCCCGCCACGCCCGGGGTGTAAGCCAGCGCGAGATCGCGCTGGGTCACGAGCGGCTTGCTGGCGACGACCGAGATCTTCCCCGGCGTCGGAAACTCGTGATAGTCGAACGCTGCCTGCTGCTGTGTCTCAGTCTGTTTCATGTTTTTCGGTCCGGGCACGGGCGCCAGGCCAGTCCCGGCGCGATCCTTGGAGGTGATTCTAGAGATCCGCCATAAGGAGATGATTCCGTTTTAATATCGGCCCATCACTTTTTCATGATGGGTGCGTGGCCAGTCAATGACTTTTGACGCAAACGACGTGGTCAGGCGGCTTGGCGCACGTCTGAAGATTCGGCATCTGGTGCTGTTGCTGCAGATCCAGCAGCACGGGTCGCTGACGCGCGTCGCGGAGCACATGGCCAGCAGCCAGCCCGCCGTGACGAACGCGCTGTCCGAGCTGGAGAGCATGTTCGGCACGCCGCTCTTCGAGCGCTCGTCGCGCGGCATGCGGCCGACCGCGCTCGGCGCGGTCGTGCTCGAACGGGCGAAGGCGATGATCAAGGATCTCGACCACCTCGCCCGCGAGATGGAGGCCGTCGCCGCCGGGCATGCGGCCCACCTGCACATCGGCGTGATTCCGTTCATCTCCGGCCAGATGCTGTCCGCGGCGCTGAAGCGGCTGCAAGCGCGCATGGAACGGCGCCTGACCGTGACGATTCACGAAGGCACCAGCGATCAGCTGCTGCTGCAGCTCAAGGATCACAGCGTCGACATCGTGATCGGGCGAGCGTCGTCGGCGATCGATCTGGGCCGGGTTTCCTTCGAGGTGCTGTACCAGCAGCAGCCGCGCATGATCGCGAGCCGGCGCCTTGCCGCGAAACTGGCCCGCACGACGCTGGACTGGAACAAGCTGCACGCGCTCGACTGGATTCTCGGCGCGCCGCATACGCCGATGCGGGAACAGGTGACCGACCTGTTTCTGTCGGCCGGCATCCCGCCGCCTGTTCCGATCGTCGAAAGCTACTCGTCCAAGCTGATCGGCGAGATGATCGCGTCGAGCGACGAGGCCGTCTCGATCGTGCCGGCCGATATCGCGGAGGAACTGGTGCGGATTGCCGGCGTGGCGATCGTGCCTTACTCGCTGGTGTGGACGCTTCCGCCGATTGCGCTGTTTACCCGCTCCGCCGATTCGCACTCGCCGGCGCGGGATTTGCTCGTCGAAGCGCTACGGGAGGTGTGTAAGGAGACGTATGGGGAGGCGCGGAGATAAGGTTTGTCCCAGGCAAGGGACCTGCTGCACGGCTACGAACAATTCATACTCGCGGTGCGAGCGGTCAATCTTGGCTGCTTCTCATATTCGCGCATGCACGCTCTCGGTCACGCCAATGTTCACTCGTGGCTTCGAAGACATCCGTCTACCGCTATCGATAAAAGCGTGACGCGAGAGACAGTCCCGCCGCCCAACGCGGCTCGACAGAAATTCACCCCTCCGCCCGCTGACAAACCACCTCGATATTGTGCCCATCCGGCCCGATGACGAACGCCGCGTAGTAATTCGCGTTATAACGCGGCCTCAACCCCGGCGCGCCATTATCTTTCCCGCCCGCCTCGAGCGCCGCACGATAGAACTCGTCGACTTGCCGCCGATTCTCGGCCTTGAACGCGATGTGAAGATGCGCGGGCTTCTCCGTCGTCTGGAACAGACACAACGAAGGCTGCCACGGCCCCGGCGGACAAAGCTCGACGCCGTACGAAGGCTCCCCCTCCCCCGCAACCACCACGCCAAGCGGCTCGAGTGCCTTGAGGAAGAACGCCTTGCTCGCTGCGAAATCGCTGACTCCGAATTTGACGTGGTCAAACATGAATTCCCCTGCGAATAGTTGGGCCCACCCGCGCCCCGACCTGTTGTACGGATCACCGCGATGTTGCCACATGCAGCCATCGACGGCAGCCCCGTCCGCCCCATCACCCCAGCTCGAACGACGTCACGCCGAACACGCGTTCGAGAGCGATCGCGGGCGCGTCTTTCGTGTACATCCGTGCGGTTTCGAAGACGCTCGTCATGCCGTGCCGTTCCGCCAACGCGACGGCCGCGGGATTCGTCTCCGGCACGTCGAGCACGATGACCTCGCCGGGCATGCTTGCCGCCAGCGCGCGAAACAGCCCGGTGGCAACGCCCGCATCATCGGCGAAGAGCGGGCCGATCTTGCAGCCCGCCTCACAACGGCGCACGACACCGTATCCGGCGACACGGCCGGCGTCGACCGTTGCGAGCGCAACGGCATCCGGTTGTGCGATCCACGCGGAGACGAAACGCTCGCGCGCTGCGGGGAAACACTGGCGATCGTAGTCAAGCAACTGCTCGAACGGCACATCGCCTGCTGCCGCTACATGCGCGCACCCGATGCCGTTCACGCGGCCCTGATAGCGGATGTTGCGGTACGCGAGCCGGAACCCGGACTTCCCGTAGTTCGCCTGCTGGGCGACGACACCATCGAGACCGATGTTGCGGCCTCCAAGATAACGCATGCCGTGCTGCCAGATTCGCATACCGAAGCCTTTGCCGCGAAACCCGGGCTTCACGATGTAAAGGCCGATGAAACCGAAGTGTTCGTCATAGGCGACGGCGGAAAGGCACGCGACCGGCTCGCCGCGCCAAACACCGACGAAGAACCCTGCCGGGTCCGCTTCCCTGAAACAGTGCGGGTCATGCCAGCCGGGATTCCACCCTTCCGCAGCCGCCCATTCGACCGACATGGCCAGCTCGTCGGCCGACATGGTGCGCACGATAAAGTCACCGCTTTGATCCATGGTTCGCCCCACTCGCGGCTTTAGAGATCGCCGCCTCGTGTTACGGAAAATGCATCGGGAAAGCGCCGGCAAGCGAGCACCGGCCAACTGACGGAACAGGCCGGGCAATCGTGCCCGAAGCCACGGCCGCCGATCGCGTCATCATAATCCCAAGGGCAGGCATTCCTCGAATGTCCGAACGGTCGACCGGCTGCAACGGGTCGCCGAGCACCCACCACCAAAATCCGCGAAGAACAAAAAAAGCCCGACAAAGTCGGGCCAATGGGTTTGAGACACAAGGAGAATACCGCCCACCCCACACCGGGCGGTCACGCCGCGCTACACGACGTTCTTTTCGACGATCGGCCGGTTTTCCAGCACTCGCGCCCAGCCGAGCGGCGACAGGTCGAGCGTTTCGTAACGCCCGCCCAGAATGAGTTCACTAACCCCGCGCCCCGTCGCCGGCCCCTGCTGCAGCCCGTGGCCGCTGTAGCCGTTCGCGAACACGACGTTATCGAGCTCCGGGTGATACCCGATGATCGCGTTGTGGTCGAACACGTTGTACTCGTAGTACCCGGACCAGCAGTTCTCCACGCGTAGCGCCTCGAACTCCGGCACGCGATTCGCGAGCGTCGGCCAGATCACGTCGTCGAACAGGTCGTGATCGACTTCGTCGAGCGGCAGATCGTCCGGGTCGCGATCCGGGCTCGGCGACGTGCCGCAAATATACGTGCGCCCTTCCGGCCGGAAATACACGCCCGTCGGATCGATCAGCAGCGGACAATCGGCGAGCTTCGCCGGCGACGACACGTTGAAGATGCTGCGGCGCCGCGCATACACGGGAATGTCGATGCCCATCATCGACGACAGCGTGCGCGTCCACGCACCGGCCGCGTTGACCAGCGTGTCGCACGCATAACGCTCGCCGTCGCCCGTCACGACATGCGTGATCTTCCGTCCATCGCGTTCGACCGACTTCACGTCGGCGGCCACATAACGCGCACCGAGCGCCTGCGCTTTCTTGCGCAGCGCCTGCACGAGCCCGTAGCCGTCGAACCAGCCTTCGCCGCTCACGCCGTACGCACCCGACACGAGATCGTCGACGTTCAGCCACGGAAACTTCGCGCGCAGTGCATCGCAATCCATCAACCGGATATCGGCGCCGAGGCTGGTCTGCAGCGCGTGATTCTCGCGCAGCGTCGCATCGCCGGCCGCCGTCGCGAGGAACAGGTAACCGCCTTCGTGCAAATCGATCGACGGCCGGTTGCCGTCCACTTCGAGCCGTTCGCCGATCGTGCGCAGGAAGTCGATGCCGAACAGCGACATCTCGATCGACAGCGGCGTCGAGAACTGTTGGCGAATCGACGCGGCCGACAGCGCCGACGACGATCGCGCATAGGTGGGGTCGCGTTCGATGACGGTCACGGCGACCGTCGGATCGGTGGCGCGCAGGAAATAGGCGATCGAGCTGCCGATCACACCACCGCCGACGATGACGACTTGAGAACTCACGACTGACTCCAGTTGCACGTAAAAGGCGCGGCCAGCCGGCCACGCCCGTTGGTTGTTCGTGCCGCGTCGCACGCGGCGTCGCGTCCGCAGACTTCCCCGGCGATCGCCCCGGCATGCGCCGCGATCGCAACCGATCGCTCACGGTATTTCAGCACGTCCGGCATCGCCGCGGAAGTCCGCGCGCGCTTGCGTTCAATCCGCCGATTTCGTCGTGACGGGCTGCCACGCGGCGTTCTTCACTTCATACAGCGTCGAGCTCGGGTTCTTCAGGTCGCCCGTGTTCGTGAACGCGATCGTGCCCGTGATGCCGTCGTAGCGCGTGTCCTTCAACGCGCCGTTGAAATCGGCCGGCTTCGTCGAATTGGCCTTCTGCATCGCGTTGATCGCGATCCACGTCGCGTCGTACGCGAACGGCGCATACGCGAGCATGTCGACGCCGTACTTCTGCCTGAATTTCGTTTCGAACAGCTTGCCCTTCGCGAGGCGCGACAGCGGCTGCCCGTATTCCCACACGGCCGCGCCTTCCGCCGCGTTGCCGGCCAGCTTGATGAAGTTCGCGTTCATCACGCCGCCGCCCGCGAGAAACTGCGCGCGGATGCCGAGCTGGCGCATGCGCTTCACGAGCATCGCGGCCTGCGCGTCGAGGCCGCCGAAGAACACGAGATCGGCATTCGTGCTCTTGATCTTCGTGAGCTGCGCGCTGAAGTCGACGGCCTTGTCGTTCGTGAATTCGCGCGCGACGATCGTGCCGCCGTTCGCCTTCACGGACTTCTCGAATTCGTCGGCTTCGCCCTGGCCGAACGCGGTGCGATCGTCGATGATCGCGATGCGCTTCGCCTTGGTCACGCTCGCCGCATACGCGCCTGCGTTGCCGGCGTTCTGCGTGTCGGTCGCGATCACGCGGTACACGGTGCCGAGCCCGGCGCGCGTGATGTCGGGATTGGTCGCCGACGGCGTGATCATCGGAATGCCGGCCTTCGCGTAGATCTTCGACGCGGGCAGCGTCGTGCCCGAATTGAAATGGCCGATCACGACGGCCACCTGCGCGTCGGCAAGCTGCTGCGCGGCCTGCACGCCGGTGCGCGGATCGCTCTGGTCGTCCTGCGACGCGACGACGAACTTCACGGGCTTGCCGCCCACCGTCGTGCGCGCGGCATTCGCTTCGTCGACGGCCATGCGCACGCCGTTCTCGATGTCCTTGCCGTACGCGGCGCCGCCGCCCGTCAGCGGGCCGGCCACGCCGACCTTGACGACCGTCTCCTGCGCATGGGCCGCGCCCGTCTGGAACGCGAGGATCGCGGCGGTCAATGCAACGCCGGAAAGCGAACGAATGCGGAACGTCATGGCAATCCTTCTTCTGTGGGTCGGGATGCAACGCGCGACTGCCGCGCGTCGGCGACCTCTCGCGTGCCGGTGATGTCGTCCGCCGCCGGGGCGCCATTCGACGAAGGCGTCAAACCGGTCGGCCGATCACTGAGGTTCCGTCTCCGAAGAACCTTTCACGGCGAAAGAGGTGAACGGATTGTGGGTAGCCAATACCCGTGCAGCAAACGAATTATCGGAACTACGTTGTGAGGATTTTTCATCAAGTTCCGCGCGGCCGGTCCGCGCGACGGCCGGCCGTGAGCCGAAGGCGCCAGTGGAGATACGCGCCGGCGCCCGTCCAGAAAGGCCGGCTGCGGTCATGCCGATGAAGCATCATCGCCGCGACGCCGGCACGCCCTCGCGACGCCCGCAGCGTCGCGTCATCCGGTCAGTGCCGATCCGCGCCCGTATGCTTGCGCACCGCATCGGCCGCCTCGCCGGCTTTCTCCTGGATCTTGCCGGCCTGCTGTTCGGCGATGCCTTCCGCTTCCGTCTCGCGGTCGCCCGTCACCTTGCCGAGCGCTTCCTTGACGGACCCCTTGACCTGCTTGAGCTTGCCTTCGATGCGATTCCTGTCCATGGTCGTCTCCTGCGACGGTTGGGAAAAGCCGGCGGCGTGACGGCCTGCGCCGCACCGCCGAGTGGACAGGTTTGCACGCATCCGCCGCGCATGGCAGATGCGGATGCACCAGCGCGCATGGTGCATTCGCACCGGCGGCGTCAGTCCTTGCCCTTCTCCCCACCCTTCTCGCGCGCGCCGTTCGCTTCGGCTGCGCCGACGATCCCGCGCTCGCGCGCCCACACGATCGCCTCGCCGCGGCTGTGCACGTCGAGCTTCGCGTAGATCGTCGCGACGTGATTGCGCACGGTGTTCGGCGCAAGCCCGAGGCGGCCGGCGATCTCCTTGTCGGCGAGACCGTGGCACAGCAGATCGAACACGTCGCGCTCGCGCGCGGTCAGGTCCGACAGTTGCGCCCCCGCGTCCGGCGCATTCGCGCGCCGCACGTTCGCGAGCTTCTCGATCAGCGTGCGGCTGAACCACGACGCATCCTGCATCGCGGTTTCGATCGCGTAGACGAGCTCCATCTCGGTGCGCTTGCGATCGCTGATGTCGAGCAGCGCGACGAGCAGGCAATCCCGCCCGTGAATCGCGACAGGATCGGCCGACACGACGCAATCGCGCACGTCGCCGTCGCGCGTGCGGATCTGCACATCGGCGTTGCGCACATTGCCGTCGCGCGCGAGCCGGCCCTCGATACGCTGCCACGCACCGCGTTCGGCCCACAGCCCGATCTCGTCCGCGGATTTGCCGAGCAGGTCGTCCTGCGGATGGCCCGTCATCGCGGCGAAGGCATCGTTGACGTCGAGCAGCTCGCAACGGTCGGCCGTGACGATCGCGGTCGCGACCGGCGCCATCCGGAATGCCGTCGCGAAGCGCTCCTCGCTCTGCCGGAGCGCGCGCTCGGCCTGCTTGCGCGGTTCGAGATCCATGAACGTGAACAGCATGCAGGCTTCGTCGTTCATGTCGATCGGCTGCCCGGCGACGACCACCGCCTTCGTGCCGCCGTCGGCGACTTTCAGCACGGCTTCCATCTGCGGAATCGTCGCGCCTTCGCCGAGCCGCTCGATCGCAAGCTCGCGCCGCTCGGCCTGTTCGAGCACGTCGATCTCGTACACCGAGCGGCCGAGCACGTCGTCGCGCGCGTGGCCCGTCAGGTCGAGAAAGCCCTGGTTGACCTTCACGTAGCGCAGATCGTCGAGCCGGCAGATCACGGCCGGCGCCGGGTTCGCGTTGAAGGTGCGCTCGAAGCGCTCCTCGGCGCTCGCCCATTCGGTCGCATCGTGCAGCACGAGCGCGAGGCAGTCCGGCTCGCCGGCCGCGTTCGTCAGCACGAGGCTGCGGATCCGGTGAACCCAGCTCACGGTTTCATCGGCGGCCGATTCGACTTCGACCGTCACGTCGCTGAACTCCTCGCCGGCGATCACGCGATCCATCGGATAGTGGCCGTCGCGCACCGGATGGTTGTTCCGGTAGCGCAGCCGGAAACGCTCGCGATATTCGGTGACGGTCGCGCCGAGCGCCGTCAGCTCGGTCACGCCGTGCATCGCGAGCGCGGCCTCGTTCGCCCACACGATCCGCTGGTCGGGCTCGACCAGGATCACGCCCTCGGTGAGCCCCGCGATGATCTGGTGCAGCTGGCGCCGATCGGTATGCGACTTGAGCGCCTGTTCGTTGACCTGTTCGTTCATCGAATGGTTGTCCATGTCATCAACATGACTGCCGGCCCGGCCGCGCCTCTGTCGACACGCGCCGGCCGGCGCGTGTGGCGATGATCGCTTGCCGCCCATCGGCGCGACAGGCGCGAATGCACTACCCGCCATAGTACATTCGCACGGCCCGCCGCTACCCCGCCGCTACCGTACGGCATCGCGCCGATCGTCGCCGCTTCCGTCCCGCCCTCCCCCGCATCTCGGGCAACCGACGCACTCCATCCCCGTCACCGCCCCCGTGCAAACGCACTAGTCGAACAGGTGAATTTGCGCGATGTCCCCACCCGTTCGCATCGGTACGCTGGTACTGCATCGGCGCTCATGCGCTGTCTTCCGAACCGCACAGGAGAAGCACGATGAAGCTGCATCAGACACCCGATCCGACGCGGCCCGAACCGCCTCCGGACAGTCCGCCCGAACCGTCTCCCGGCACGGACCCGCCGGTTCCGCTGCCGCCCGACGTGCCGCGCCCCGACATCCCGCCGCGTGAGCCCGGCTACGACACGCCGATCGCCCGGTGATCGATAACGCCGTTCGCACTTACCCATTCAACACGCCAATCGACGGAGAACTTCAATGAACAAGACTCGGCATTTTTCGACCCTGCTCGCCGTTGGCGCAGCCTTCCTGCTGAGTGCCGCGCCGCTCGCGAGCGCCTATGCGCAGGACACGTCGGCCGACAACGGCAACGGCATGCAGGCCGAATCGAACCAGCCCGTCACCGACACGTGGATCACGACCAAGGTGAAGACCCAACTGGCCTCCACCGACGGCGTGAAGAGTCTCGACATCGGCGTGAAGACGGTCGACGGCGTCGTCACGCTGACGGGCGTGCTGCCCTCGAAGATCGCCGTGAAGAAGGCGATCGCCGTGTCGCGCGCGGTCAAGGGCGTGAAGCACGTCGACGCATCCGGCCTGAAGGCAAAGGCCTGACCTCCCGCGCGGCGGCTGCCGCGCTTTTATCCATTCCGACAAGGAGCACACGATGAACGAGGACAAGATCAAGGGCCAGTGGAAGCAGCTCACCGGCAAGCTGAAGGCCAGGTGGGGCAAGCTGACCGACGACGATCTCGCGGTCGCGGAAGGCAATCGCGACTATCTGACCGGGAAGATCCAGGAACGTTACGGGATCGCCCGCGACGAGGCCGAGAAGCAGTTGAAGGAATTCGATCGCGAGCTGTAACGCAACCGGCAAACCGCAACCCTTACCCCGCCGCGGCGCCGCCGGCGTCGCGGCCGCCAGGACAACGACATGGGCAAATATCTGATCGCCTGGCTGCTCGGCGTGCCGGTCGGGCTGCTGGTGCTGTTTTATCTGATCACGCACATCTTCTGACGGCGGCGCGGCGTCCGGCGCGCTCCGCCTGCGCCTGCGCCTGCGCCTGCAGGCTACCCACCCGACAGCGCCATCGACGGCGCTCCGCCGCTGCCGATCGAACGTCCGCGCGCATCCCGCTGTATCACGGGCCACCCAACGCAAATCGGGCAGGACGCATGCGCTCCCTGCCCGATCGGCTCGTTGCTTCGGCAGCGGGGCGCAGCGCCCCGCTTTACGTTCGTTACTTCGCCGCGTTCGCCGTCATCTTGAAGATGCCCTGCGCGTTGCCCGCGTCGAAACGCAGGTCGGTCACCCAGCGGCGCGCAGCCTGGTCGAACGTGCGCTTGCGCGTGATGAACTCGTAGAACGAGCCCGGCACGTTGCGCTTCACCGTGCCGCCGTCGCGCGTGCGGAACTCGCGCTCGACGGTATCCGCGCGATACGCGGTCTGGAACACGCGGCCCGAGCGCGAGCGCTCGACTTCCGGCTTCATCGGCCGGCCTTTCGCCTTCTCGTCGTCGGACAGCTTGAACACGTCGGCGACGCGGTCGGTCGCATGGTTGAACGCGTTGCCTTCGGTCGAGATCCACGCCATTTCCGCCGATTCCATCAGCAGCGTTTCGTAGTCGAGTTCGTTCGGCAGATCGTGCTGGCGCGCGAAGGCGCCGACGATCTCCGGCAGCAGCGCGTGCGCGGCGTCGAGCGACAGCCAGCCTTCGCGTTCGACTTCCCACAGCAGCGCGACGGCCGCCGGCGACAGCGGATCGCGCGACGAGCTCACGACGTTCGTCACGGCCTGCTGGAATTCCTTCGAGAAACGTTCCGGATGCAGTTCGCTGACGAAGAACTGCGCGATCTCGTCCGGCGCATCCTCGTGTGCATACGCGCGGCCGGTCATGCCGAGCTTGTCGAGCGGATAGCGGCCGTTCAGGCGGAAGCCGAGCGGACGCAGGATGCGCGTGAACGCGGCCTCGCCCGGCGGCAGCGCGCCCGTGTGCGGCCAGCGCACCGTGCGCAGCGCGCCGTGGTCGAAGTAGACCGAGCCGCCGCTTTCGATCGCGTCGGCCGTGTACGCGCGGCCGTTCGCCGAACGCTCGAGCAGCCCTTCGAACAGCGCCATGTTCATCGCCTGCGCGATCTCCGCGCGCGTCACGACGCCGTCCTCCCATTCTTCGAGGATGGCCGGCATGTTCAGGGTCGAGAACAGGGCGTCGGTCTTCGCCTGTCCCAGCAGCTTCGTCAGCAAGCTCTCGATATTCGGATTGCGCATCAGGATTCTCGTCTCGGGGGACCGCCGGCAAACGTGCCGGCCACTCGTCGGCCGGCCGCCCGGCGGGCGCCTGACCTTGCGTGGGGAGCATTATTCAAAGGGTTGCAGCCGGGCGTAAAGCGAGATTAAATTGATACGTGATGAGTTTTTGGAATTATCGACCGTCCCCGACCCGCTCGCCGGCCCGCGCCGCGCGGGTCAGTTCGTCAGACAAATAGAGATCATGCGCAAATTCAAGATCCCCAACATGGGCGCACTGGTGGCTTTCGAAGCCGCCGCGCGCCACGAGAGCTTCACGCACGCGGCCAAGGAGCTGTTCCTGACCGAAAGCGCGGTATCGCGGCAGATCGCGACGCTCGAGGCAAGCCTCGGTGTGCGGCTGTTCGCGCGCGTGAAGCAGCGCGTCGTGCTGACGCGCGCCGGCAAGCTGTATGGCACGCAGGTGCGGCGCGCGCTGGAAGCGCTCGACCGCGACACGCTGTCGATCATCGCGCACGGCAGCGGCGGCGGCTACCTGGAGCTCGCGGTGCTGCCGACGTTCGCGTCGCACTGGCTGATCCCGCGCATCAAGAGCTTCTACGACCGCACGCCCGACGTGCGCGTGAACATGGGCAGCCGCACCGACCTGTTCTCGTTCGAGGACACCCATTTCGAGGCCGCGATCCACTACGGCAAGCCGACCTGGCCCGGCACGTCGTCCGACTACCTGTTCGGCGAGGAAGTCGTGCCGATCTGCTCGCCCGCGCTGCTCGACGGGCCGGTCGAGCGTGTCGAGGATCTGCTCGCGTATCCGCTGCTGCACTCGACGACGCGCCCCGGCGCGTGGGCGCAGTGGTTCGAGACGCATGGCGTCGAGGACATCCGCACGATGCAGGGCGTGCGCTACGAACTGCATACGATGCTGATCAGCGCAGCCGCGGCCGGGCTCGGGATCGCGCTCGTGCCGAAGTTCTTCGTCGAGGAACAGTTGCAGCAGCTCGGCCTGGTCGTGCCGTGCGACGCGGCGACGGTCGGCGATTCGGCGTACTACCTCGTGTATCCGACGGAATTCAGCCACAGCAAGCCGCTGGAGCTGTTTCGCGGCTGGCTGCTCGAGCAGGCGAGCGCGTATGCGGCGCCGGACGGGGATGCGAACGGCGCCGACGCGGAGGATGACGAGGACGTCGAGTAACGCGCTCGCTTCAGTCACAGCGCCCGGGCGCGGCCATTCATGCTCGACACATCAAACGCTTTCCGGATCATTGGCAGCAAGGTGCGGGTCGTCGTGACGAAGACCCGCATTGTCGCGCAGCGTGAGCGTTACATGTGCCACTTCACTGTCGCGGTCAACGTACGCGGATCGCCGGGCATGTTGTACAGGTCCGCGTTGCCGTGCGCGGCAATGAAGTAGCGGCGATTGAACAGATTGTCGAGCGTGAGCGTCACGTCGACCTTCTTGCTGCGATAGCCGGCGCCCAGGTTGAACACCGTGAACGACGGCAGCGTGACGAGATCGCTGGCCGACGTGTAACGCGCCGACTGGAACTGCATGCCGGCCGCCGCATAGAAGCCGTACGGCAGCTCGCGCTTCAGCCACAGGTTCGCGCTGTGACGCGGCATCAGCCCCGGCGTGTTGCTCGACAGCGCGAGGCCGGCCGCCGTCGATTGCGGCGAACCGTCGACCGTGCCGTTCATGTAAGCGTAACCGGCGTACACCGACCACTTCGGCGCGATCTCGCCGGTGAAGCCCAGCTCCGTCCCGCGCACGTGCTGCGTGCCGATCGGTAGCGCATAACCGGGATTCGCGGGATCGCCGATCTGCTGGTTGGTCTGGCGCATGTCGAACAGCGCGACGCTGGCCGTCGCCTTGCCGCCGAGGTCGAAGCGCGAGCCGACTTCATACGCGGTGGTCTTCTGCGGCGCGAGCGCGGCGCCGTTCGCGAACGCGCCGGAACTGATCAGCGTATCGGCGAGCGGCGAGAACGACTGGCTGAACGAGCCGTACAGCGTCAGCCAGTCGAGCGGTTCGTAGATCAGGCCGACGCGCGGGCTCCACGCGTGGTCGGTGCGGTCGAGATTGACGTTCGACGACGTGTAGTCGTGGCGGATCTGGTTCAGGTAGTCGAAGCGCAGGCCGGCGAGCACCTTCCAGTGTTCGGTCAGCGAGATCAGGTCCTGCGCATAGACGCCCGCGAGCCCGACGACGGTCGACGCATTCGTCTTCGCACGCGCGCCGGTCGGCACGCCGGGCAGAATCACCTGCTGCGGATTGAAGAGATCGTAGGTGGCGACCTTCGTCACGTTGTAGATCGTGTCGAACTTCTGCTGCTGCGACAGTTCCAGCCCGTACAGCAGCTCGTGGCGCATGCCGAACAGCGACGTCTTCTGCGTGAGCTCGAACAGGCCGTCGATGCCGTGGTCGGTGCGCTGGCGCGTCGACTGGTCGAGCGTCACGACCGGACGCGCGGCCGTCTTGATCGGCTCGAACGTCACGTAGTTCTTGCGTTCGAGCGAGAAGTCGTACGCACGGATCGCGCCATGGAACGACAGCGTATCGCTGAAGCGGTGATCGAGCGACACCGTCGCGCTCTTCGCGGAGACATCGTTGTACGAGCTGTTCGCCGCGTCGGCCGAGCCGTAATACGTGTTGATCGGCACGTCGACCGGCCGGCCGCGATACGCGGGCAGGCCCTGGTCGGACGTGCGGCGATCGTGCAGGTAGTCGAATTCGACGTTCAGCACCGTGTTGCTGTCCAGCTTGAACTGCGCGGACGGCGCGATCGCCTGGCGATTGAGCTGGAACTGGTCGCGAAAGCTGTTCGAGTTCTCGGCCGCGCCGGTGATGCGGAAGCGCGCCGCGTCGTTCGCATTCCAGCCGAGGTCGAATTCGCCGCGCCGCTCGCCGCGCGTGCCGAGCGTCACGCCCACGTCGCGCACCGGGTTCGCGTCCGGCCGCTTCAGCACGCGATTCACGATGCCGCCCGCCGAGCCGCGCCCGTACAGCACGGCCGCCGGCCCCTTCAGCACCTCGACGCGCTCGACGTTCGACAGGTCGCGATAGTAGAGCGCGTCGTCGCGAATGCCGTCGACGTACTGGTCCGTGATGCTGTTGAAACCGCGGATCGTGATCTGGTCGCGCTGGCCGTCGCCGACCGAGAAGCCGACGCCCGGCACGTTGCGCAATGCGTCCTGCATCGACGTCGCGTTTTGATCCTCGATCACCGCGTGCGGGACGACGTTCACCGTCTGCGGCACGTCCATCAGCGACATGTCGGTCTTGGTCGCCGCGCGCGACCGGCCCGCGTCGTACGACGCATGCTCGGCGGCCGCATTGACGGAAATCGCGGGCAAGGTCGCCGCGGCGTCGCTCGCCTGCGCGAACGAAGTGCGGGCGCCGGCCAGCGACGTGACGATCAGAAGCGCATGGCAAGCGCTCGTGTTGAGTTTCATCGTAAGCGTAGGGGGTGAAGGAAAAACGGCGAACGGAAACGCGTCCGGTCGACGCGCGAATCGCGCAGCGACCGACGAAGCCTTTCCGTGAACTCGATGGCGCGCGGGGGATCGCCCCGTCGCGCATGTCGGCGGCGAACGGCCGGCGCGGGTCGATGCCGGCCGGCACGACCGGCACGAAAAAAGCCGTGACATCCCGTCACGGCTCGTAATGGTGCGAAATAATAAACGAGAATGATTCGTGTTTTCGATTAATTTTTAACGTGTCGCCTACCCGCAACGTGCATACGCATCGCGTTCTGCATTCCTGACGAATGCCTTTCTTTTTGGGGCGCTGATCCGCATATCGCGTAAGCGCGTCGAAAGAAATCGATCGGCCGTATCGAATGGATTGTGCGGAAACGGTCAGGCAGAAGGTGGGGTTCGGGATACGACGACGAAAAGCCTGGAGAGGATCACGTATTCAACGGTCCGGTGCGCGCCGGACCGGGCAACCCCGACCCGGCGCTCCGGGCAGCCGACCTCGCATCGGCAGCGCGGCGGACCTTCTTCTTTTGTTCACTACGTCTGCTCTCTCAGGCTCGCTTCATTTTTTTTCTTCGTCGCGCTGCGCCATTATCCGCCTAAACCGGCCGGAGTGAAACGTTTGCGCCTGCAACAAACGCGTTATACCCGCCATTCGGCAACATTCTTTCTGAATGCTTACGATACATGCGATGAGATTCGGCAATTGTTGCATTCGCATCGGCGTTCCTTTTTAATGGAACTGGTTCCAAGCGCCGATTCGGCCATGTTCCCGCGTGACGCGCCGTCGTGCCCGCGTCATCATGCCGATTCAGGATCGAGGATCATTCAGCTCAGGATTCGCATCGCCCGTCCTTCCCGGACACCTAGTCAAACGAGACCGTCATGCCCGATTCCGCCTCCCTGCAACAACTGTTTCCCGCGTATCAAGACATCCCCGCCGAGTTCCGGCTCGCTTCGCCGATTCACCAGCGCGTGTCGCTCGTCGACGGCGAGCTTCGACCGTGGAACGGCGCGACCAAGACCGTGCTGTCGCCCGTGTGCGTGCGGCAGGCGGACGGCAGCGTCGAGCAGGTCGAGATCGGCAGCTATCCGGTAATGGGCGAAACGGAAAGCGACGCTGCGCTCGACGCCGCGGTGCGCGCATACGACTCGGGCCGCGGCGAGTGGCCGACGATGAAGGTCGAGCAGCGCATCGCGTGCATGCAGGACTTCATCAAGCGGATGGTCGCGCAGCGCGAGCTGGTCGTGAACCTGATCATGTGGGAGATCGGCAAGAGCCTCGCCGATTCGCAGAAGGAGTTCGACCGTACCGTCACGTACATGACGCAGACGATCGATGCGCTGAAGGAGCTCGACAACGCGAACTCGCGCTTCGTGATCGCGGAAGGCACGATCGGCCAGATCCGCCGCACGCCGCTCGGCGTCGTGCTGTGCATGGGCCCGTACAACTATCCGCTGAACGAGACCTTCGCGACGCTGATCCCCGCGCTGCTGATGGGCAACACCGTGGTGTTCAAGCCGCCTCAGTACGGCACGCTGCTGTTCGAGCCGCTGCTCGAAGCGTTCCGCGACGCGTTCCCGCACGGCGTGATCAACACGATCTACGCGCCGGGCGCGGTGGTCGTGCCGCACATGCTCGCGTCGGGCAAGATCAATGTGCTCGCGCTGATCGGGTCGAGCAAGGTGGCCGATCACCTGAAGAAGCAGCACCCGAAGTCGCACCGGCTGCGCGCGATCCTCGGCCTCGACGCGAAGAACGCGGCGATCGTGCTGCCCGACGCCGATCTCGACCTCACCGTGAAGGAATGCCTGCTCGGCGCGCTGTCGTTCAACGGCCAGCGCTGCACCGCGCTGAAGATGCTGCTCGTGCACCGCTCGATCGTCGACGAATTCCTGAAGCGCTTCACCGCCGCGCTCGAACAGCTGAAGATCGGCATGCCGTGGGAAAAAGGCGTCAGCATCACGCCGCTGCCCGGCATGCATCGCACGGCCTACATGACGGAGGCGATCGACGACGCGAAGGCCAAGGGCGCACAGGTCGTCAACCACTCGGGCGGCGAATTCAGCAAGACGCTGTTCTATCCGGCCGTCGTGTATCCGGTGTCCGAAGGGATGAAGCTGTACCGCGAGGAACAGTTCGGGCCGATCATTCCGGTCGCGCCGTTCGACGACGTCGACACCGCGCTCGACTACGTGACGACGTCGGATCACGGCCAGCAGGTCAGCATCTTCGGTTCCGATCCGGTGCAGATCGGCGCGCTCGTCGATCCGCTCGTGAACCAGGTGTGCCGCGTGAACATCAACTGCCAGTGCCAGCGCGGGCCCGACGTGTTCCCGTTCGCGGGCCGCAAGGATTCGGCCGAAGGCACGCTGTCGGTGAGCGATGCGCTGCGCGCGTTCTCGATCCGCTCGATGGTCGCGGCGAAGCAGACCGACAGCAGCAAGCAGTTGCTCGACTCGATCGTGTCGGATCACACGTCGAAGTTCATCAATACGGGCTTTATTTTCTGAAGCCATCGTGAAGCGGGAACCCTCCGCCGCGCGTCGATGCTGCGGAGGGTTTCAGCGAACACCGCGCTGTTTGTCATGCATTCGACGCCAGCAGCCTGATCCCCGCCACGCCGAACACGACGGCGAGACACGCTTCCATCGCGCGACGGCCGCGCACGTACAGCCGGCGCGCGCCGTCCATCGAGAACACGAGCGCATAACCGCCGAACACCAGGCACCCGATCACGACACAGCCCGGCACGACCGCGCCGTGCGACGCGCCCGCGCCGTTCGACGACAGTGCGACGATCGACACCCACACGAGAATGGCTTTCGGATTGGTCAGGTGCAGCATCGCGCCGCGCATGTAGAAGCGCGACAGCCGCTGCTCGCGCGCCGCGTTCGGCGATGCCGCCGCCGTGCCCGACAGCGCCGTGCGCCCCGACTTGAATGCGAGCCACAGCAGGTACAGCCCGCCGAAGATCTTGATCGCGACCAGCAGCTTCGACCATGCGAGTAGCGCAGCCGACACGCCGAGCGCCGCCACGGTCGCCCAGAACATCGACCCCGAAATGACGCCGAGCGCGAACGCGAGCGCCGCCTTGCGGCCCTGGTTCGCGGCGACCGACATGATCGCGAGATTGCTTGGCCCCGGGCTGGCCGTACCGATGAAATAGGCCGTGTAGGCCAGCAGCAGGTTGGCCGAGAAGAAGGCGTGGACGCTCATGTCGAATCTCGCAGGGTTGGTTCCGGGATTGTTGGCAAACGCGGGCCGTCTGCCCATGGACAATTGCGCGGCCAATCGCTGGGCCAGTTCGACGGCCACGCCAATCGAATCGTCGTTCGTGAAACCGTCTCGGATATGAAACACCCGGCGCATTCACCGCCCGTTTCCGCCATGCAACGGAGCTCGTCCCGTTTCGACGTTCCCGCCAGCGAACGCACGGCAGACGCGGGCGGAACGCGTGGATCGGCACGTTTCGGCCGTTCGCCGGCAGAAACGCACCGCGCGTTCCGCCCGCGTTACGTTACATCCGTGAAGCATTTCGCGTCGCCGCGCCCCTGCGTGCGCCTGACGTCCACTACGCCCCGCCTGTAGACACCCTCCTCGACCGCCCGCGCAACCCACTACCGGCGGGACTCGCCGGCCGGCGCCGGATCGCCGCTCGACATTGCCCGACAATCGGATCGCGGCGCTGGTACGGAAACTGCATTCCGTTCCGGTAAAAGCCGCGCCGACGACTCGCGCGGACACAAATTCAACCTCGGGCGCATCCACGAATACGCCCGAACGATCCGCACAAGTAACGAGGCCCCTCATGGATGCGCTGCCCAATTCGTCCGACACGGCGTTCCAGCTCTTTCTCGCGAAGGTGCTCGAACAGCCGCTACCCGACTGGACCGACAAACAGCAGATGGAACTCGAGATGGCACGCACGCTGTCGACCGAAATGGTTCACCTCGCCGAAGAGATGCGCGGCCGCGCGCCCGATCTCGCGCGCTGCCTCGTGCTGCTCCGCTACGCGAAGGTGCTCGACTTCATGCTGACGTCGCTCGCCGCGCGCCGCGACATTCATCCGCAGACGCTGCGCACGCTGTTCCGGCTCGCGAACCTGAAGGTCGACGATTCGTATCCGGCGTGACGCGGCCTGGCGAGGCGGATTCCGTCAAGGGCACTTCCCGATACGACGGAATGCGCGCATCGATCGCCGCTGCGATCACGAAGCCGGGCGACGCATGACGCGGTAACCCCGCGCACACGCCCGCTCGCGCGCCGGCTTATCCCGATCATCAGCGCTGTGGCCGGCCCCTCCCCGCAAACGGATGTACAATCGCGCGCCATGAACGCACTTCGCCGCTTCCTGCTCCGGCAAGGCGTCGCGCGACAGCTTCTGTGGGGTTTCCTCCTTGTGACGCTGCTGTCCCGCGCGCTGATGTCGGGTGCCGTGATGCTCGATCCGGACGGTCCGGATGCGGGCTCGGTGGTGCTGTGTTCGGGCCGTGGCCCGCTGATCGTCGACGTGGCCGCACTGGCCGCCCGCTTCGACGCCAGCGCGCCGATCACGCCGGCCAACGATGCGCTGGCGCTCGTCGATGCGCTCAAACATGACGCGCACGCCGACAAGACGGCGCCCTCAGGAAACGGCGACAGCCTCTGCGCATTCGGCGCCGCACTGTTCACGGCACTCGCGTCGTTCGTGCTGCTGGTGCTGCTGTTTCCCGCCGCGGTTCCGCGGCGTTTCCGGATTCCTCCCGATTTTCTTCCTGTCGTGCGATCGATATTCGACGATCGCCCGCCCTCCCGCGCCCCTCCTCTGTTCTGCTGAACGTTCCGCCCAGCGGCTCGTGCACGTCGATGTGCATGGGCCTTCATGCCGTTCGTTTCACCACACCTGATTCAAGCGTCCACCCAACTGCCCGCGTCGCGCGGGCAACGCCGCCTTGCGCATGGCCTGCGCATCGGGCCGCGTTGCCCGTTACGTCGACGCTTGCATTCCGGTGTGTGGCGCGTTGACGGCGGCCGGCCCGCGCCGGCCTCGCCGATCGACGATCATGAGGAGCTGACATTATGTCGACCACCATCGAGCGGGCGATCTCGCCCGCCCATTCCGCAAGCGCCGGTTACCGGACGCTCTGGCGCTGGCATTTCTATGCCGGCCTGTTCGTCATGCCGTTCCTGGTGATCCTCGCGATCACGGGAACGCTTTATTGCTTCCAGCCGCAGATCGAGCCGCTGCTGTATCCGCACCGGCTGCTCGTCGAGCCGCGCACCACGCAAAGGCTCGATCCGGACACGTTGCTCGCCAACGCGCGTACCGCGATGCCGGCCGGTGCGACGCCGGTTTCCGTCCAGGTCTCCACGGCGCCCGACCGTAGCGCCGAATATGTGTTTCGGCTGCGCGACGGCAGCCGCGAGAGCGTGTACGTGAACCCGTACGATGGCAGCGTGCTCGGCACGCTGAGCGTCGAGCGCCGCTTCATGCAGGTCGACCGGATGCTGCATCGCAAGCTGCTGCTCGGCAAGACGGGCGAATTGCTGATGGAGCTCGCCGCGTGCTGGACGTTCGTGATGATCGGCACCGGCATCGCGCTGTGGTGGCCGCGTGGCACGGCGCGCGTCGGGCGCGCGCTGCGGCCCGACCTGTCGCTGCGCGGCCGGCCGCTGTGGAAGAACATCCATGCGACGGCGGGCATCTGGCTCGCGGCCGGCACGGTGGCATTCATCCTGTCGGGGCTGCCGTGGTCGGGCTCGTGGGGCAAGAACTTCAAGGCGCTCGCCGCGACCGTGAACCTCGGCGCGCCGGAGGGCGCATGGGGCGGCGCGTCGGTGCGTTCGAGGCGCCCGGGCGCAGCCGCAGAGCCTGCACATGCGCAGGCCGCCGCGCCGTCCGGCCAGCACCACGAATCGGGCGAGTCGATGCCGGGAATGGTGATGGACGACCTGCCGCTGCCGCAAACGCCGTGGGCGGTCGGCAACGTGCCCGTTCCGCATTCGCCGTCCGCGCCGACGCCGGCGCCGCTGCCGCTGGCACGCGCGATCGCGATCGTCGCGGGGCTCGGCGTGACGAGCGGCTACACGCTCGCGCTGCCGTCGGGCGCGGACGGCGTGTTCACCGCGTCGTACTTCCCGGCCGACCCGAAAGCGGAGCGGACGATCTACATCGACCAGTACAGCGGCGCGGTGCTGAAGGACATCCGCTACGACGACTACGGCGCGGTGTCGCAAGCCGTGTCGTACGGCACGTCGCTGCACATGGGTCGCTACTTCGGGCTTGCGAACCAGATCGTCTGTGCGGTGCTGTCGCTCGGGCTCGCCGCGATGGCCGTCACGGGCGCGGTAATGTGGTGGAAGCGCCGCCCGGCCGGGAAGCTGGGCGCGCCGTCGCGCGAACGCGGCACGCCGCCGATGCGCGGCTGGATCGCGGGGCTCGTGCTGCTCGGCATCGCATTCCCGCTGATGGGGATGACGATCGTCGCGGTCTGGTTGATCGACCATCTGCTGTTCGGCCGTGCGGCGCGCGCGGCAGCATGACCGCGAAGCGATTCCACCGATTCAAAGGATTCCGAAGCATGAAGTTCAGACTAATGCTACCCGCTGCCGTTCTCACGGCTTTCGTGCCTGCCCGGCAGG
Organism: Burkholderia sp. DN3021; assembly: GCF_049805555.1. Lineage (NCBI taxonomy): Bacteria > Pseudomonadati > Pseudomonadota > Betaproteobacteria > Burkholderiales > Burkholderiaceae > Burkholderia > Burkholderia sp. DN3021. Next base: position 39,407 of record NZ_JBNCAB010000005.1, read on the forward strand.
CACGGGAAAGCGACGTCACGCGCGCGGGCCCGCCACGCGCCCCGCCATCCACTTCCGATAGCGCCGCGTCTGGCATTGGGCGGCGAGTTGCTGCCGGACCAGCGCGCGCAGCGGCGACACCTGCGGGTTCGTGCGGCGCCCTTCGCTGAGCCGCGTGAGCTGGAACTTGACGACGGCCATGTTGGCCAGCGCGCCCAGCGCCTTGTTCTTCCACCGGATCGGCTGCAGCACCGGCGCGCTGTCCTTGCCGGCCCGCCAGTCGCGTGGCAGGTTCGGATCGATCGACAGCGCGGTCGCGATGCCGACCATCGCCACGCCGCTTTCAACCACCTGCTCGGCGACCGCGCGGCGCCGGATGCCGCCCGTGACCATCAGCGGCATCCGTGCGACGGCCGTGATGTCGCGCGCGAATTCGAGGAAATACGCTTCGCGCGCAAGCGTGCGCCCGTCGCGCGCCTCGCCCTGCATCGCCGGCACTTCATAGCTGCCACCCGACAGTTCGACGAGATCGACGTCGAGCGGGTTCAGCAGCTCGACCACGCGCTTCGCGTCGTCCGCGCTGAAGCCGCCGCGCTGGAAGTCGGCCGAGTTCAGCTTGACCGCGACGACGAACGCGGGCGACACCGTCGCGCGTACGGCCCGCACGATGTCGAGCAGCAGGCGCGCGCGATTTTCGATGCTGCCGCCCCACTGGTCCTGCCGGCGGTTCGTCAGCGGCGACAGGAACTGGCTCAGCAGATAGCCGTGCGCCGCGTGAATCTGCACGCCGGTGAAGCCGCTTTGTTCCGCAAGCTGCGCCGCGCGCACGAAACGCTGCTGCACGTCGGCGATATCGGCTTGCGTCATTTCCTTCGGCACCGGGAACTGCTTCGACAGCGCGCCGAGCGCGAGCGGCACGGCCGACGGCGCGAACGTCGTCTGCCCGAGCGCCGCCTGCATCTGGCGCCCCGGGTGGTTGATCTGCATCCACACGTGCGCGCCGCCCGAGCGCGCGATCTGCGCCCAGCGGCGGAAGCGGTCGAGATGCGCGTCGCTCTCGAGCACGACACCGTTCGGCCCGGTCATCGCGCGGCCGTCCACCATCACGTTGCCGGTCAGGATCAGCCCGGCCTGGCCGTCGGCCCAGGCCTGGTACAGGCGCAGCAACGCGTCGGACGGCGCGTGGTCCGCATCGGCCATGTTCTCTTCCATCGCGGCCTTGGCCAGCCGGTTCGGGATCACCGTGCCGTTGGGCAGTGTCAGGGGCGTAAACAGGTTCATGGAGCGCATCCTCGATTGACGATGCCCAACGATAACTTTAAAGTCAACTTTAAGGTCAAGCCCCTTTGGAGCACCCCATGAAAATTGGCGAACTGGCGCGGGCCAGCGGCCTCGCGGCGTCGCGCATCCGCTTCTACGAAGCGAGCGGCCTGCTCGAACCGGCCCGCCGGCAGGCGAACGGCTATCGGGAATACGGGCCGGAAGCGCTGACGCGGCTCGCGATCATCGACCGCGCGCAGCGCGCGGGTTTCGCGCTCGACGAAATCCGCGCGGTGCTGCCGCCCGATCTCGGCGCATGGCCGCGCGACGAGCTGCTGGTCGCGCTGCGACACAAGGTCGACGAAATCGCGCTGCTCGAACAGCGTCTCGCGCAGAACCGGCGCCATCTGGAGACGCTGATCGACGAGATCGAGAACAAGCCGGAGGGCGAGGATTGCGCGGGTGCCGCGCAACGCATGCTCGAGCGGCTGTGCGAGCAGGCCGGCGAACCGCTGGCGCCTGCGCCCGTCGCACGGCCGACGCGCAAGCGCGCGTGACCGATTGCACGGCGGCACCCACCGATCCATCAACCCGCGCGGCGGCGAGACGAGACGACGCGTATGCGTCGGCTTCCGCACCGCGATCTCATGACCTTGTCGCGACGGCACGATTGTCGGTTCAAACCGACGATCCGCACAATGCGTGACCGCGACGGGCCTCGCTGCAACGACGCCACGGGGAGTTGACAAGGGGCTTCGCGAGCGTTTCCTTTCTCCTCATCAAGGCCGACTGGCGAAGTGACATCTCTCGTTCGCAAACGGTGACGACATCATTTCGGCCTACGCGTGCCAGACATGCGCTTTCGGCCAAAGATCCAGGATTCGGGCGACAGCCATTCCGACGTGGGGGCGTATCCATGGCGGAGTTCCCCCCGTACACCGATCCGTTTGACGTGCAATGTCCGGCGAAACGGGCGGACTATCGTCGTACCGGAAATAACGTGCGCACGACGCGGGATATCCGGTATCCGAACCTGCCATAGCTAACAGGTTCCGGTCCAAAGGCTTTCTCTTACATTAACGACCGGGCCCGCGGAGGTGGAGGCGTGTGCCGGCCGGTTGTAGCCGCCAGACAAGATCCACAATACCGAGAGAACCGCGCGATGAGTGAGCCGAGGGCCGTCGTATTTTTCATCAACCCGCCGAACAGCAACGACCTGGATGCGGACGGCGCGGGCCAAACGAACGACATCGTCGTATCGAAGGGCATTCAACATACCGACTGGGCCAATTTCCCGCATCTCGGCATCCTGTCGCTGGCTTCTTATGTCGATGCGCTGCCGGGTTTCGAAGGCCACTACGTCGATGGCGTGATTCATCCGCTCGACCGTATCCTTGCGGCTATCCGCGAGCGGGCCGGCCGCACGCTCGCCGTCTGCCTCAGTGCGATCACGGCCAATTATGAAGCCGCGATCCGGATCGCCCGCGCGGTCAAATCCATCGATCCGCATATCGCGATCGTGGTCGGTAACGATCATTTCACGGCATTGAGCCGCGAGATCCTCGATCGCCACGGTGAACTGATCGATTGCGGATTTGTCGGCAACGAAGTGTATGGCGGCCTGGTCGATTTCCTGAGGGATCGGCAGCAATCACGCACCGACGGCGTCTATCCCGGTTCGGTTCGCCTGGAATCCGGGCGGATCGTCGCCGATCCGGCGATTCGCGAGGCGGTTAACCGCGTCATCGACTATGGCCTGATCGACCGGACCTTGCCGCATACCGCCGTCTACACCGAGAATTTCACCCGGCGCCTGGGCCGGCGGATCCTGGCACTGACCGGGCGGCAGGTGCGCAAGGGCGTGCCTGTCGAAATCGGGCGCGGCTGCATCAAATTCAGCGGCGACGATGCCTGTTCGTTCTGCTCGATTCAGTACGGCAGCATGTGGAAGAACGAACTGCCCGCGGACCACGCGTGGTCCGCCGTCCGCGGCGCATGGGAGGCGGGTTACGATTACCTGTACGTGACGGCCGACGAACTGCCGCTCACGTTCGCGCGGCTGATGCTCGACATGGCGGAGTCGCCGCCGCCATGGTGGCGCGCGTTGCCGGCGGACGCGCGCCCGGTCCTGGTCGGCTACGCGCGCGCGGACGGCATGGAGAAGGAACAGGTACTGAAAGCGATGCGCGAGATCGGCTTTCGCATTCTGTTCGTGGGCGTCGACGCGGGCGCCGCGCGTTCGCTGCAGGCGCTCAACAAGCCACTGCGGAACAAGGACCCGGTGGCGGCCGCGCAGCGGATGTCCGACGCCAATCTGCGGGCGCTGGACAACGCACGCGCGCATGGCGTGGCGATCAAGGCGGGATTCGTGCTGGGGCATCTGGGGATGAACGAGGCGTTGCTGGAGGAAAACATCGAAACCTACATCGCGTTTCTGAAGGCCGGGCGGGATGTGATCATCAGCGCCGACATCGAATTGCTGTCGCCGGAACCGGGCTCGAAGGATTTTCGCTATCTGACCGATCCGGACGAGGCTGAAACGATGTCGGCTCGATTGGGTCTCGCGCTCGGAAGCCGCGCGCAGCGGCAGGCGGTGGCCGATCGCTACCGGAACGTCGATATCTTCGATCGCGAGGCTGCCATCGACGACTATATCGGCGTGTTCATGCCCGAACTGTCGAAGGAGCGGCTCGCCACCGCGCGCGATCGCGTGCGCACCGAATGCGGCCGGCTCGGCATCGTGATCGGAGACGATCTCTGATGTCGCCAGAACAAGCGCTGCTCTTCGGCCTGACCTGCCTCGGCTTCGGTTTCATTCCGGGGCCCGCGCTGCTGCAGACCGTCTCGTTGACGCTTCAGCACGGGCGCCGGGCCGGCTTCCTGTCCGCGCTCGGCATTCACCTCGGCGCCTTTTTCCAGATCTGCATCGTCGCGCTCGGTGCGGTCGCAGTACTGAAGACATCGCCGATGCTGTATCACGTGCTCAAGGTGATCGGCGGCGCCTACCTGGTCTGGCTCGGCATCCAGCGCATCCGCGCGCCCGTCGAGCAGGACGCGGCGATCGACGTGCCGCGCAACGTCGTGTCGTCGAGCGCGTTCATCGAAGCGTCGAATCCGAAGTCGGCGCTGTTCTATTTTTCGTTCCTGCTGCAGTTCACCGATCCGGTCGCGTCGCTCGGGCTCGGCTGGCAACTGTTCCTGCTCGGCGCGTGCGCGAACCTGCTGTTCTCCGCCGCCGACGTGTTCTGCATCCTGCTCGCCCATCCGTTGCGTGCCCGCGTGTCACCGGAAGGCCAGGCGCTGCGGATCGGCCAGTTTCTCGCCGGCACGCTGTTCGTCGTGCTGGGCGTGATTGCGATCGTCAGCGATTAGCGCGGGAAGCCCGCACGAGGCAACGACCGGCGCACCGACCGCACGACGCCGGACCGCGCGAGCGGTGGGCAGGTCGGCACGCTTGCGCGCGGCTGTGCGCGGGTTCACTTACGTCGCAGGTAATCGACGCGCGCGTTGCGAGGCTCGATCATGGTTACACCGATCACCGAACCGCATCACGCCAGGGAGCCCGCCATGACCGCCTACGCCATCGCCCATCTGCACGACGTCGACATGTGCGACGACATCGTCGAATACCTCGAACGCATCGACGGCACGCTCGCGCCGTTCGACGGCCGGTTCGTCATTCACGGCGCACGGCCGGAGGTACGCGAAGGCGTGTGGCGCGGCGACCTGATCGCGATCGCATTCCCGGATCTCGACACGGCGCGCGCATGGTACGAGTCGGATGCGTACCGGCAGATCCAGCCGCTGCGCGCACGGCACGCGAGCGGGCCGCTGATCCTGATCGACGGCGTCGATGAACGACACAAGGCGACCGACATCCTGCGGTGAATCGCGACGCCGGCACCGCTTGCGACACGTCACGCGCATCGGCCCGCGAAGTCGCCGGTGCGCGCCGCGCGACTGGATACCGCGTTACATTCCCTTGAGCGGCTGCCCCGGTTGCCACGCATCGATGATCGCCTTCGCCTGCGCGCGATCGCGTGCCGACAATACGGCTTCGAGCTCGCGAGCCGTCACCTCCGAGAATTCGACGTCGCGACTGCCGCTTCCGGCCTTCACCGCGGCGAGATAGAACGTGTAGGCGGTCAGCAGGTTCTTCTGCACGCCGCCACGCCCCCGCTCGTACAACGTCCCCATGCTTTCGAGGCCCTGCGGATAGCCCTGGCGTGCAGCCGCGCGATACAGCACGACGCTTTTGTCGACGTCGAGGGGCAGCTTCATCCCCTGGTCGTACATCATGCCGAGCGTGCTCTGCGCGGGCGCGTAACCACGGTCGGCCGCCAGCTGGAAACAATCCGCGGCCACGCGGAAATAGCGCTTGGCCGGATTCTCCTCGTACCGGAACAATTGCCACGCGATATCGTCGATCCGCACGCCCATGTCGTACTGCATCTTCACGTCGCCATGCTGCGCGGCGATGAAGCTCCACTTCACCGCCTGCTCGTCGTCCTCGTAACGGTAATGCTCGCCAAGCAGCGCAGCCGCTTCGGCGTTACCCGCGTTCGCGGCGGTTGTCAGCTCGGGGATCGCCGTCTGCCAGTCCTTCTTCGCGAGGGCGTCAAGGCCGGCCTGCAGGTCGGCAAACGCCGGCGCCATGGCCAGCACGAGGCTCAGCGCCACTAGGGTTTTCTTCATTGCTCTCGATATTGTGATTATTCGATCGGATTGCGGCGAAGCGCGACGTCGTGCCCCCGAGCGTCGCGCCGCGCATGCGGCCGTCCGGCGTGTTCGTCGTTTTCCGGCCCCGCATGGCGGAACCCGTTGCACCGGATGGCTTTCCTTTTACCGCAACTGCAAATCCGTCGTCAATGAAGCGCCCCTCGGAACGCGCTGCCGCCTACGCGTTCCGCTCCATCGGCTCGCCGACGACGAAGCCGCCGCCCTGGAACCGCTGTGCGGGATCGTCGTAGTCGGCAGTCGGCGCCGTGACCGGGAACAATCCCGCGAACTGCTCGGAGCTGTCGCGCGGGCGAAAGCCGAGGAAACCGGCCTTCGTGTTGTCCCACCACTTCACCGGGTTGTCCGACGCGCCGTAGACGATCGCGTGCCCGACGCGGTTCGTCAGCAGCGAGCAGCGCACGAGCTCGATGAAATCGCGATAGCTGAGGAACGTCACGAGCATGCGCGGGTTCTTCGGCACCTCGAACGACGAGCCGATCCGCAGGCACACGGTCTCGATCCCGAAGCGGTCGAAGTAGTAGCGCGACAGCGATTCGCCGAAGCATTTCGTCACGCCGTACAGGCTGTCGGGGCGCAGCGGCGAATCGGCGTCGAGCACTTCCGTGACCGGATGGAAACCGATCGCATGGTTCGAGCTCGCGAACACGACGCGCTTCACGCCGTGCTTGCGCGCGGCTTCATACAGGTTATACGTGCCGGTAATGTTCGCGCCGACAAGATCGTCGAACGGCGCATCGACCGAAATGCCGCCGAGATGAACGATCGCGTCCACGCCGTCGACGAGCTGCATCACCGCCGGCCGGTCGGCCAGATCGACGACGCGGGTTTCTTCATGCGCGGCCGCGTCGCCGAGCGCCGCGATATCGCTGACGCGCACGACGTCGGCCCATTGCGCGAGTGCGCCGCGCAACTGGCGGCCGAGGTTGCCGGCCGCGCCCGTCAGCAACAGGCGCCCGAACGGTTTGCGCGCGCCGGTGGATGAGGCGTTCATCGAATCTCCTTCTCCTTGAATCTGACCTGGACTCCGATCCGGTTTTTACCTCGAATCGGAAAACGTTTTCCAACTATACGCGGGACCGCAACCGAACGTCAATGGTCGAACCTGTTCGCAGCCATCCGCACTTTCCCGATATCGGCGCGTGGCCGCGTGCCGGCTTTTTCTGCCACAATCCGGCGTTATCGAACGAAAACGTTACCCTTCCGATGAAAAAAGTTTCCCCGACGATCCGCGACGTGGCCGCGGAAGCCGGCGTGTCGGTCGCGACGGTATCGAAATACGTGAACGGCACGCAGCGCTTCTCGCCGGCGGTCGAAGCGCGGCTCAAGGAGGCGATCGACCGGCTCGGCTACCGTTCGAACCCGCTCGCGCGTTCGATGATCACCGGGCGCACGCGCACGATCGGCCTCGTGATCCTCGACATCAGCAACCCGCACTTCACGAATGTGGTCAAAGGCGCGAACCGGATCGCGCTGCAGCACGACTACACGCTGCTGCTCGTCGATACCGAGGAGAACCAGGCACGCGAACGCTCGCTGATCGAGGCGCTCGCGCAGCGCGTCGACGGGCTGATCGTCAGCACGCGGATGCCCGACGACGAGGCCGGCTGGATGCTCGATCTCAACAAGCCGCTCGTGCTGCTGCGCCGCAGCCCCGGCCTGCCGATTCCGAGCGTCGGCATCGACAACCGGCTGTCGACCTACATGCTCGCGCGCCACCTGCTCAATCTCGGGCACACGCGCATCGCGTATCTCGGCTTCGGCACGGCACGCGTGAACGACGAACGGATCCAGGGCGCGCGCGACTGCCTCGCCGAAGCGGGGCTCACGCTCGACGTGCACGACGCGCATGCGCCGACCGCCGAAGCCGGCGAACGCGCGTGCTCGCGCGTGATGCTCGGGCCGCAGCGCCCGCAGGCCGTGATCTGCTACAACGACCTGATCGCGCTCGGCTTCATGAAGGAAGCCGCGTCGCTCGGCTTCCGGCTGCCGCAGGACGTGTCGGTCGCGGGCATCGACAACGTGCCGTACGGCGAATACGCAGCGCCCGCGCTGACCACCGTCGACATCCAGAGCGAGAACATGGGCGAGCTCGCGATGCAGAAGCTGATCGACGCGCTCGCGGGGCGCACCGATGCGAGTTATTCGACGTTCGAGCCGCGGCTGATCATGCGCGCGTCGACGGCAGCGGCCGGTTGAGTCACCTGTCCCGCGCCCCAAAAAGAAAACGCGCCGCACTAAGCGGCGCATTCGTTTGCCGACATACGATCAAGCGTCGAGTTTCGCGGGCTTCATCTTCGGCGTGAGCACGTGCATGATCGCCAGCGCGAGCAGGTACGCGAGCGCGCCGATCGCGAACAGCACCCAGTAGTGGCCCGTGCGTTGCAGCACCTGGCCGATCACTTCCGAGAACAGCACGCCGCCGATCGAACCGGCCATCCCGCCGATGCCGACCACCGACGCGACCGCGCGGCGCGGGAACAGGTCGGAGGCCGTCGTGAACAGGTTCGCCGACCAGCCCTGGTGCGCGGCGGCGGCGAGGCCGACGATCAGCACCGCGATCCACAGGCTCTGCACCTGCGACACGAACGCGATCGGCAGCACGCAGCACGCGCAGATCAGCATCGCCGTCTTGCGCGCGCGGTTCACGCTCCAGCCCGCGCGCAGCAGCATCGACGACAGCCAGCCGCCGCCGATGCTGCCGACCGTCGTCAGCGCATAGATGCAGACGAGCGGCAGGCCGATGTGCTGCATGTCCATCCCGCGCGACTCGTTGAGCCACTTCGGCAGCCAGAACAGGTAGAACCACCACACCGGGTCGGTCAGGAACTTGCCGACCAGGAACGCCCACGTCTCGCGTTTGCGGATCAGCTCGCCCCAGCGCGGCGCGCCGGCGTTCGCGTTCGCAGCGTCCAGCGCTTCGGCTTCGTCGCGCGGCTCGTCGTATTCCGCGGCGAGCGCGCGCGTGTCGGCCTGCCGATAGAGCACGAGCCACACCGCGAGCCAGATGATGCCGATTGCGCCGATGATCACGAACGCCGCGCGCCAGCCGTAGGCCACCGCGATCGCCGGGATGATCGCCGGCGCGAACACCGCGCCGATGTTCGCGCCCGAGTTGAAGATGCCGGTGGCGAGCGCGCGTTCGCGGCGCGGAAACCATTCGGCCGTCGTCTTGATCGCGGCCGGGAAGTTGCCGCCCTCGCCGATCCCGAGCAGCGCACGCACGAACGCGAAGCCCGTCACCGAGCCGACCGCCGCGTGCAGCATCGCGGCGATGCTCCATACCAGCATCGCCACCGCATACGACACACGCGTGCCGAGCCAGTCGACGATGCGCCCGAAGCCGAGCAGCCCGAGCGCATAGAACGCGGAAAACGCCATCACGATGCGGCCGTACTGCACCTGGCTCCAGCCGATGTCGTGCTGGAGCATCGGCGCGAGCAGGCCGAGGATCTGCCGATCCATGTAGTTGATGACGGTCGCGAAAAACAGCAGCGCACAGACGGTCCAGCGGTAGCGACTGGCGACGGCGCGCACCGTGCCGACGACGGCAGATTGCATGAATGTCTCCGATGCGCGGCCGCGCCGTCGCGCCGCACGATATTCGTTGACCGGCGATCGGCGCCGGGGCGGACGGCCGTCGCACGCTATCGCGGCACGGCCGATCGCCAACCAATCTGGAAAACGTTTTTCAAAGCATAGGGCGTCGGCCGGCACGCTGTCAGTCGGGGATTTCGATGAGTCATCTCAAATTGGTCTCGGTAAAAGAGACGACTGTTTCGAAGAGTGGTATTAACCGTTTTTCCTGGATTTTCCAACGCGCGAATCGGGGCACGGACGCCGATACACATGTCCGATTCCAGCCAGAATCGATGACGGGGATGGTTTACAGTCGTTTCATGCGCCTCGATCCCGACACCTGCTACGACGCCCTGCTTTCGCGGAACCGCCGCTTCGACGGCTGGTTCTTCGTCGGCGTCGCGACGACGGGCGTGTATTGCCGCCCCGTCTGCCCAGTGAAGCCACCGAAAGCGCAGAACTGCAGCTATTACCCGACCGCCGCGGCCGCCGAGAAAGCCGGCTTCCGGCCGTGCATGCGCTGCCGCCCCGAGCTCGCGCCCGGTCACGGCTTGCTCGACCTCTCAGGCAATCTCGCCGATGCGACCGCCACGCTGATCGAGGACGGTTTCCTGAACGAGCATTCCGTCGACGCGCTCGCGCGGCGCGTCGGCGTGACCGAACGCCATCTGCGCCGGATCTTCGCCGCGCAGTTCGGCGTATCGCCGGTCGAGTTCGCGCAGACGCACCGGCTGCTGATGGCCAAGCGGCTGCTGACCGACACCGCGCTGCCGGTGGCCGTCGTCGCATCGACGGCCGGGTTCGGCAGCGTGCGGCGCTTCAACGACCTGTTCCGGCAGCGCTACGGCCTCAATCCGCTGCGGCTTCGCAAAGGGGCCGGCGCGTCCGCCGATGGCGACATGACGTTCCCGCTGCCATACCGGCCGCCGTTCGCGTGGGCCGACCTGATGCGCTTTCTCGCGCAGCGGCAGATCGGCGGCGTCGAGCGGATCGACGCGCAAGGCTATGCGCGCGTCGTCGAATTGCCGAATCGCAACGATGGTGGCCGCCTAACCGGATGGTTATCCGTCGCGCATGTGCCGCAGCGCTTCGCGCTGGCCGTCACCGTGTCGCCCGCGCTGACGCCTGTCGTGCCGGCCGTGCTCGCGCGCGTGCGGCGGCTGTTCGATCTCGACAGCCGCCCCGACGTAATCGACGCGCACCTCGGCGCACTCGCGAGCGGCTCGCCCGGCTTGCGCGTGCCCGGCGCGTTCGACGGCCTCGAAATCGCACTTCGCGCGATAGCGGGCGAACAGCTCGCGGCCGCGCATGCGGGTGCGGTGCTCGCGCGCATCGCCGAACGCTTCGGCACGATGGTAGAAGGCGCGCCGCCGGGGCTGACGCATGCGCTGCCTCCCGCGGCGACGCTGTCCGCCCTGCCACCGGCGGCGCTTGAAGAACTCGGCATTACGCGCGAAACGGCGCAGGCGATCCTGTCGCTCGCACGCGCTGTCACCGACGGCATGCTCGCACTCGAAGCGATGGCGCCGCTCGACGCGACGCTCGCCGCGCTGCGCGCGATGCCCGGCTTCGACGAGCGCGCGGTGCAGTACGTCGCGATGCGTGCGATGGCCTGGCCGAATGCATTCCCGGCCGACGATGCGTTGCTTCCCGCACGCGGCGAACACATCGAACGCTTGCGCATGCCATCATCTGCGCCGCATGCCTCGCGCTGGGCGCCGTGGCGCGCGTATGCCGCATTGCATGTGTGGCGCCTTCAAGGAGACGTATTGCGATGACTCCCGCTCACCTGATTCCGAGCCCGCTCGGCGACATCGCCGTGCGCATCGAGGACGATGCGCTGACGGGCCTGTTCTTCGTCGGCCAGAAATACTTCCCGTCGCTCTCGATCGCGCCGGAAGCAAACGCGCTCGTCACTTCGCCGATCGCGCGCAAGGTCGCGGAAGAAATCGCGGAATACTTCACCGGCATGCGCGAAACGTTCTCGGTGCCGATCCACCTGCGCGGCACGACGTTTCAACGGCGTGTATGGAAAGAACTGCTCGCGATTCCGTTCGGCGAGCTCGTGTCGTACGGCGACATCACCGAACGCGTCGGGTTGCCGATGAGCGCCGCGCGCGCCGTGGGCGGTGCGGTCGGCCGGAACCCGGTGTCGATCATGGTGCCGTGCCATCGCGTGGTCGGCGCGTCGGGCAGCCTGACCGGTTATGCGGGCGGCATCGACCGCAAGCGCGCGCTGCTGTCGCTAGAAGGCGCCGGGTTCGAGCGTGGCGCACATCATCCGGTGCAGACAGCGCTCGCGTTCTGAGTGACGGCGCGGCGCGGCACGCGTGGCCGCATCACGCGTTCAATACAGGCCGGCGCGCTTCACGCTTCGCATACGCACCGGGCGTCATGCGGAATTTCGCCTGGAACAGCGCGATGAACGACGACGTCGAGTCGTAGCCCAGTTGCGCGGCCACCGCGCCGATCGGCTCGCCGGCATCGAGCAGCGGCAGCGACGCGAGCAGCCGCACGGCCTGCCGCCATTCGGTAAACGACAGCCCCGTGTCCTGCCGGAACAGCCGCGACAGCGTGCGCCGCGTCGCGCCGACCTGATGGCCCCATTCGTCGAGACTGCGCGTATCGCCCGGATGCGCATGCAACGCGCGCGCGATTTTCAGCAGGCGCGGATCGCGCGGCAGCGGCACCGTCAGCGGCGCCGGCCGCATCCGCGCGATCCGGTCGGCGATCAGGCGTACGAGCGCGCCGTCCGGCCCCGCTTCGTCGTAGTTCACCGGCAATTCGGCCGTGGCAATCACCAGCTCGCGCAGCAGCGGCGTCATGCAGAGGATCGCGCAATCGTCGTTCGCATCGCTGCGTGCGATCGCTTCGTCGAGATACAGGCTGTGGAACGCGACGCAATCGCGCGTCGTCACCGCATGCGGCACATGCGGCGGAATCCACATCGCGTAGTGCGGCGGCAGCAGCTGCCGGCCCGACGGCGTCGACACCTCGAGCACGCCGCTCGTCGCATACATCAGCTGGGCCCACGGATGACTGTGCGCGTCCACGCTCACGTTGCCGGGAATCCCGAACGCACGCACGTACAGCGGCCTCGGCAGGTGCGCCATCGGCGGCACCGCATAAGGGTCACCCGATTGTCCCGCCAGCAACATAAGACGTCCTCCGAAGGTCATTGCACGAACGAGCGCGATGCTACCGTGGCGGCTCTTCTTTCACACGGCTTCCGAACATGAGCGCTCATACCCGCACCACCCGCAAGACCGTCACCGCGATCCGTTCGACCAAAGGCATCGGCAGCCTCGTGTCGCTGACCGCGTATTCCGCGCCGATGGCGAAGCTCGTCGACGACGTGGCCGACGTGATCATCGTCGGCGACTCCGTCGGCATGGTGCTGTACGGGATGCCCGATACGCTGCGCGTCACGCTCGACATGATGATTGCACACGGTGCGGCCGTCGTGCGCGGCGCCGCGCAGGCGTGCGTCGTCGTCGACCTGCCGTTCTCGACGTACCAGGAATCGCCCGCGCAGGCCTATCGCTCCGCCGCGCGGCTGCTCGCCGAAACCGGCGCGCAGGCCGTGAAGCTCGAAGGCGGCAGCGAGATGGCCGACACCATCCGCTTCCTGACCGAGCGCGGCATACCGGTGATGGCGCATGTCGGCCTGATGCCGCAGCAGGCCAACGCGACGGGCGGCTTCCGCGCGCAGGGCATGGACCCGCGTTCGGCCGCGCAAGTGTTCGATGCCGCGTGCGCGGCCGAGCGGGCCGGCGCGTTCAGCGTCGTCATCGAAGGCACCGCCGAAGCGCTCGCGCGCCACCTGACTGCAACGCTGACGATCCCGACGATCGGCATCGGCGCATCGCCCGCGTGCGACGGACAAGTGCTCGTGACCGAGGACATGATCGGCGCGTTCGATGCATACACGCCGCGCTTCATGAAACGTTACGCCGATGCGAATGCGGTGATGCGCGACGCGATCCGCCAGTACGCGCACGACGTGCGGCAGCGCGTGTTTCCGGAACCGGCACATTGCTTCGGGTACGGCAAGCCGCTGCAACTGACGGACGCGGCCATTGCCTGATGCCACGCGAACGACGCGATCACGCGCGCTTGCGCATCGCATGCGTGACCCGCGCGTTCGCCTCGAATTTCGCGCGATGCGTCGAGAAGAACGTCCGCACGTTGCGGACGTTCGATGCGCCGGTGAACAGCCGCCGCGCGAATTCGTCGTATTCGGCGACGTCGGCCAGATCGGCCACCACGACGAAATCGGGGCCCGGCGACACGCGGTAGCACTGCGTGACGGCCGGCTCCGCGCATACATATGCTTCGAACGCGTCGTAGTCTTCGGCCGTCTGCCGGTCGAGGCTGATCTCGATCAGCGCCGTGACGGCCGTGCCGATCGCGACCGGATCGAGCACCGCGACCTGCCGGCGGATCACGCCGGCTTCCGTCAGCCGGCGCACGCGACGCATGCAGGTCGGCGGCGACGACAGCGCGCGCTCGGCCAGTTGCAGGTTCGACACCGACGCGTCGTCCTGCAGGATCGCGAGGATGCGCAGGTCGAGATCGTCGAGGGTGATGCCGGCCATCGGCGGCTCCTTCCGGTCAGGGCGTGAAATTTAATTTCAACATGATAGACGATCTACGCGTCGTTTCATTTATGTCGATATTTTGAAATTTAATTCCATTCAACCGCCTCTACCATCGCTCTCACTGATCCAGACAGGACATTTACGGAGCGCGATATGTGTGGAATTGTCGGGGCGGTCGCCCAGCGGGACATCCTGCCGAACCTTGTCGACGGCCTGAAGCGGCTCGAATACCGCGGCTACGATTCGTGCGGCGTCGTGGTCTACCGCGACCGTGCGCTGGCACGTGCCCGCAGCGTCGATCGCGTGGCCAACCTGCAGCGCGAGATCGCCGAGCATGCGTTGTCGGGTTACACCGGCATCGCGCATACGCGCTGGGCCACGCATGGCGCACCCGTCACGCTCAACGCGCATCCGCACTTCTCGCCGAGCGACACCAACGCGCGCATCGCGCTGTCGCACAACGGGATCATCGAGAACTGCGACCAGTTGCGTGCGGAACTGCAGGCACACGGCTACGTGTTCGCGAGCCAGACCGACAGCGAGGCGATCGCACACCTGATCGACCACCTGTACGACGGCGACCTGTTCGATGCGGTGCGGCGCGCGGTCGCGCGACTGCGCGGCAGCTACGCGATCGCGGTGATGTGCCGCGACGAGCCGCACCGCATCGTCGGCGCGCGCGACGGGATGCCGCTCGTGGTCGGCGTCGGCGAAGGCGAGAATTTCCTGGCGTCCGACGCGATTGCGCTGTCGGGGATCACCGATCGCATCGCGTATCTGGAGAACGGCGACGTCGCCGATATCCAGCTGCATCGCTACTGGATCGTCGATGCGGCCGGCCAGCGCGTCGAGCGCACGGTGCAGCGGGTCGCCGCGCATAGCGGTGCGGCCGATCTCGGGTCGTACCGCTACTACATGCAGAAGGAGATCTTCGAGCAGCCGCAGGCGGTGGCCGATACGCTGCTCGACGTCGCGTCGATCATGCCCGAGCTGTTCGGCGACGGTGCGTGGCGCGTGTTCAATGAAGTCGACTCGGTGCTGCTGCTTGCGTGCGGCGGCAGCTATCACGCGGCGCTGACCGCGAAGTACTGGATCGAGAGTATCGCGAAGCTGCCGGCGAGCGTTGAAATTGCCAGCGAGTTTCGCTATCGCGACAGCGTGCCGAATCCGCGCACGCTGGTTGTCGCGGTGTCGCAGAGCGGCGAGACGGCTGACGTGCTCGGCGCGGTGCATGTCGCGAAGCAGCGCGGGATGATGCATACGCTCGCGATCTGCAACGTCGCGACGAGTGCGTTGATGCGCGAATGTGCGCTGCAGTTCGTGACGCGTGCGGGGATCGAGATCGGGGTGGCTTCGACGAAGGCTTTTACAACGCAGCTCGTTGCGTTGTTCTTGCTGACGTTGTCGCTTGCTCAGGTGCGCGGGCGGTTGAGTGATGAAGAAGAGAAGGAACATCTGCGTGCGCTGCGGCATCTGCCCGACGCGATGTCGAAGGTGCTCGCGCTGGAGCCGCAGATCATGGCGTGGTCGGAATTGCTCGCGCGACGCGACAACATGCTGTTTCTCGGGCGCGGGATGCATTACCCGATCGCGCTCGAGGGTGCGTTGAAGATGAAGGAGATTTCTTATATCCACGCGGAGGCTTATCCGGCGGGTGAGTTAAAGCATGGGCCGCTTGCGTTGGTCAGTAACGAGATGCCGGTGATTGCTGTGGCGCCGAATGACATGCTGCTTGAGAAGCTCAGGTCGAACATGCATGAGGTCAGTGCGCGAAACGGGCGGCTTTTTGTCTTTGCGGATGTGGACTGTGGGTTGGTGCCGGGTGACGGGATCGAGGTGATTCGGCTCAACGAGTACTACGGGCCGCTTTCGCCGATTCTGCATACGGTGCCGATGCAGTTGCTGGCGTATCACGCTGCGTTGGCAAGGGGGACGGATATTGATAAGCCTAGGAATCTGGCGAAGTCGGTGACGGTGGAGTGAGGGCGCCTGTTCTATGGAGAGCATGAGTATGCCCTGGCGGACCACAACTGGGAGAAGGGGGCTCGCCCCCCCCACTTGCCCGGCCGATCAAACCTTTCCTTACTTTGCAATGGCGACCCAGCCGCGGTTCTTCGCGTCGCGAACCCGGAGCCACGCAACGCCCCGTCGACAGCGACATACCGGAACATTGGTGCATTTCGCGCACGGCTGTATTGTTTCGACCGGACGC
Source organism: Burkholderia sp. DN3021 (assembly GCF_049805555.1). Taxonomy (NCBI): domain Bacteria; kingdom Pseudomonadati; phylum Pseudomonadota; class Betaproteobacteria; order Burkholderiales; family Burkholderiaceae; genus Burkholderia; species Burkholderia sp. DN3021. The sequence goes on from NZ_JBNCAB010000005.1 coordinate 55,775, forward strand.
CGACTACACCGCGGTCGCACGCACTCGTGCAGAGGATCGGCGTCGAAGCACGGGACATGCGTGCACTCCGGAAGCCGATCAAGATCAGCGCCTCATACAGGAAAACGCTACTTCGACAGACGCAGCTTCTTCGACAGCACGACACCGCTCGACGGGCTGACCAGCCAGATGGCATGGATATCCATGTGCAATCTGGAAATCCTGGTCGTAATGTCCGTCGGCTCGTCAATGCTCGGATCGACATGCTCGATTTGTTCGGTCAGGTAAGGCCGAACCAGGCGCCCGGAAAAAACGAGTGCGAAGTCGCCATGCGTTTGGGCGTACACGGCGGGCGAAAGCCGCATGCGGCTACGAACCGTGGTCATTTTGCCTTTCCCGGACTCGAGTTCGATGATGTCGACCTGCTGGATGTACCCTTTTGCCTTCGCTTCGGGTGCAATCACGAGCCCTCGCCCTCGTGGCCCCGTCGTGACCTTTCTGAGCAGGATGCCCGTCCGGTCGTCGCGCTCTACGTCGAACAGGTCGACGTCCAGCGTCAATAGGCGCCGCTGTGACTGGTACCTCAGCCCGTACCGCACCGGCACCACGAACGTCACGTCACGATCCAGATCGACGGCCGCCAGGTCGGGATTCGGGCCATGCCGGCCGGCAGCGCCGGAGACCAGGCCGCGAACCCGGTTGCTCAACGAAGGTGGGATGGTGCTGATGTGCTGCTTCTTCAGCGCATCCCGAATTGCAACCGGGTCGTCGCCGACAATCGGTCGTGCGGGTGACGTGTCGTGATTGACAGCGGACGCGATGCGCGTCGTGCCGTCGACAGCCTCCGCCTCTGCATGCGCCGCGATTGGCGCCAGCATCATCGTCAAGGCGACAACGCACACGAAGTTCGAACGACCCAACTTGGATTTCCGGTGAAACACGGCGAACTCCTGATTTTCTCGCAGATCGGTCAACGACGAGCACTATAGAGTGGAATGATCGGCAACGCATCCACTGCTTGAATTCACCGATGGTCGGCGCGTCTCATCGTAGGCTCATTGTCGGCCCGGCAGCAGGTCAACGGGCACACTGCCGTGTTGCCCGGGCAACAACAACCGACCGGAAGCGAGCGGCGGCGCACATGTCGGCATGTCGCCGCGCGACCAGTCCGGTGCCGGGCGGACCTTGACGCAAGTTCCGCCCGCCGCCCCACCCCCAATCAAAACACCGTATGCAACCCCACCCGCGCCACCGTCTGGCTCGCCGAACTTGAAGCCGCATTCGGATCCAGCACGCCATTGACCTGCGCATTCGCGCCGCTGTTCGCGCGCTGGTAGTCGGCCGAAACATAAACCATCGTCCGTTTCGACAACAGGTATTGAAGCGCCACGCTGAGCTGATGAGCATGGTTGTTGTTCGCCGCTTCATTCCCCTTCATGTACATGTATTTCGCCCCCAGGACGACATCCGGCCTGACGTGCCACACCCCGCCGCCTTCGGCCATCCACACCCCGGCATCGTTGAACGAATTCCGCACGGTAGTCACCAGCGCACTCGCGGTAACGACACCAAAGTCGTAGTGCATTCCGACGCCCCAGTTGCGCACGCTGGTCGACGGCACGCCCGGCGCCGGGCCGTACTTCTGGTTCGTATAAGCCGCGCCCACACCAAACGCTCCCACCTCATAGTTCAACCCGGCGCTGACCGCATTGTCCGCGCCGATCGAGCCGGCCACCCCGCCGAACGCATACATCACGCCGCCGGACAAACCCGCGACCGTCGGCGAACTGTACTTGACGGAATTCGCGATCGGCTTGCTGCCTGCCGTGCGGTCCCAGTCAAACGCACCGGTCGGATTGTTCGGCAGCGCGAGACGCTGGAACGGGCCATTCCGGAAACCGTATAGCCCATTGATGTCCCTCGCAATCGCATTTCCCTTGGAAAAAAGGGAATCCACCATGAAGTCGTACTGATTGCCCAGCGTGATGCTGCCGTACCGGTCGCTTTCGAGGCCCACGTAGGCATTACGCCCGAAAATTCCGGACCCGATGATCGCGCCGTTCGCCATCGAGAACTGGTTCACGAGCGCGAACGTGGCGCGATACCCGCCACCGAGGTCTTCGGTGCCACGGAGGCCGAAGAGGTTGGGCGCGTATATACCGTCGTCGAATTTGACGTTCTTTCCGCCGCCCTCGTTGCTGACGTACGTGATGCCGCTGTCGATCAGACCGAACATCGTCACGCTGCTCTGCGCCCATGCGCCCTGCGCTACGGCAAGAATCGCCACTGCTCCAAACCTGAGTTTCATTCTGTCTCCGTCTTTTTGTGGAAATGCGAGCCTGCTACCCGCTACGTGGCGGGTACTCGCTCAATGCTTCGTAAAACAACGCCTTCACCCCGGCAGATATAACGACGCCTGGAATATGATTAGTTTTACTGATTTATAAATTCGAAGATCGCCGCATGGAAAATGGATTGCCCCACCCAAACCGATCAGAAAACTCGAATCAAGCGCCTCGCCAGATAACCCACGCGGCAGAATCCACCTCGACAGCCACGGCTTCCAACGCCGAGCCCGAGCAAGGTCCGTCGATACAAACACCGTCATCGAACCGGAACAGCGCGCTGTGATGGGCACACATCAACACCTGCGACCGGTAGCAGGAAACATTGCCCGGCACAAAATCGAGCGGCACCGAGAAATGCGGGCAACGATTCACATACGCCCACACCTGCTCGCCTCGCCGCACCACGATCACAGGCCGTCCGATGCAAGCTTCGTCGATGACCCGCGCGCCGCCGTCCGGCACTTCGGAAAAGCGGCAGAGTTGCGTTGCGTCCACGCTTCACACTCTCTGCTCGGGGTTTCCGAGGCTCCAGTCCCACGGACGCACTTCCACGCGCGAGAACAACCCCTCCTTCACATACGGATCGTTTCCGACGAATTGCATCACCGCATGGATGTCGTCGGCCTCCACGACGAGCAGCGTTCCGTTCATCGCGTCCCCCTGCGGGTCCAGCGTCGGGCCGCCGAGCCGCACATACACGCCGTGCTGCGAAGCCGCGCGCAGGTAGCTCCGATGACTGGGCCGCACGCGGTCGCGCACGTCGCGCATACCGGGCTGGTCCGTCGCAAACACCGCGAAAAATCGAGCCATTCGATCAGCTCCGGTCAAGGACGAAGTCGTACGTCGCTTCGCGGTACGGGCCGTTCAGTCCGAACTGACGGGCGAGCTCGTCATCCGCGGCGCGCGGGCGATACGCGACCATCAGCGACGGCTTCACGCCGAAGACGGCATCCGACTTCAGGTACGGGTCGTCCTCGTCGAAAAGATGCGTGACGAGCGTACGGAAGCCCGGCGCGTCGATCATGAAGTGCAGATGCGCGGGTCGCCACGGATGGCGGCCGGTGGCGTCGAGCATCTTCCCGACCGGGCCGTCGGTCGGAATGGGATAGCTGACCGGCAGAATCGTCGTGATCGCGTAACGGCCTTCGGCATCGGTCCGGTAGCGGCCGCGCAGGTTGCCGTGCGGCTGCGCCGTGTCCTGCCCGGAATACATGCCGTTTTCCGCGGTCTGCCACACGTCGAGCACGGCGTCCTTCACCGGAACACCGTCGGTGGTCAGCACGCGCCCATGCACGACGACCGGTGCGCCCGGGGTGAGCGCCATGTTCTCGCCATACGCACGCTCGGGCATCCCCTTGATGTAGAACGGGCCGAATACCGTCGTCTCCGTTGCGCCGGTTGCGAAGCGATGGTTGATCGCATCGACGAGCATCGAGACGCCGAGCGTGTCCGACAACAGGATGAACTCCTGGCGCACCACGTCGTCGCACATCTGCCCCGTCTCGGTCAGGAAGCGAATCGCCGCCATCCACTCGGCTTCCGTCAGTTCCGTCTCGCGCACGAACGCATGAAGATGCCGCACGAGGCTCTGCATCAGCACGCGCAAGCGCGGGCTCGGCGTGCCGTCGAAGCTGGCGACGACCTGCTCGGTCAGCCTCGTGTCGCTGTCATGGTGGTCATTCGTCATGTCTGCCTCCCTTTTTGCTTCCAGCCGTTCAATGCGGCGCGCGCCCTTCCCACACGTCCTGAAGCAGCGCACGAATCGCCGCGCGTTCGATCGGCCGCGGATTCGCATATGGATTCCGGCATGCGAGGTCGGCCGCTTCGTCGAGGCCTTCCTGCGGCATCCCGATGTCGGCGAGCGCCGGCGTGATGCCGAGCTGCTCGTTCAGCCCGAACAGCAGCGGGCCGGCTTCGGCCGCATCGTTCCCGCCCAGCGCTCGCGCGACGCGGCGCAGCGCGTCGGGCGCGGCGGCGTGGTTGTAATGCGCGGTATGCGGCAACATGGCCGCGTGCGTCTGCGCGTGCGGCAGGTTGAAGGTGCCGCCGAGCGTATGACAAAGCTTGTGGTGCAACGCCATGCCGACCGCGCCCAGGCAGGTTCCCGCGAGCCACGCGCCATACAACGCGCGGCTGCGCATCTCCTGGTCTTCCGGATCACGCACCACGACGGGCAACGCTTCGCCGAGCGCGCGAATCGATTCCTCGGCCATCAGGCTGATCACCGGGTTCGCGTCTTCCGCATAGAGCGCCTCGACGGCGTGCGCCATCGCATTGATACCGGACGCCGCCGAAATGCCCGGCGGCAGCGACAACGTCAACGACGGGTCGTAGAGCACGGTACGCGGCAGCACGCGTGCGTCGCGCCCGGTGCGCTTCAGCCGGCCTTCGGTGAGCCCGTAGATCGGCGTCATCTCCGAGCCGGCGTAAGTCGTCGGCACGGCCAGGATCGGCAGCGACGATTCGAGCGCAATGGCCTTGCCCAGCCCGATCGTCGAGCCGCCGCCGATCGCGATGCAACAGTCCGCGCCCAGTTCGGCGGCCATCTCGCGCGCGGCACGCGCGACTTCGACTGGAACGTGCATCACCGCCTGTGCGCACACGCCGGCCGCACGCTCGCCCAGTACCGCCTTCACACGGTCGGCGAGCGGCCGCTGTTCGGGCGTGGACAGGATGAGCGCACGCTGCGCGCCGAGCGCCGACAGCTCATCCGGCAGCCTGGCGAGCGCGCCCCATTCGAACACCACGCGGGAAGGTGTGCCTTGATAGACGAAACGTTCCATGAAAGCCTCAGCGCTTGAAGTGCGGCGGCACGTTGCCGTCGACATTGACCCAAACTGACCGAGCTTCAGTGTAGTCGTGCATGGCTTCGAAGCCCATCTCGCGGCCATAACCCGACTTGCCCACGCCGCCGAACGGGCTGCCCGGGTTGACGCGCTTGTAGCAGTTGATCCAGCACATGCCCGCGTTGATCTGCGACGCCATCTTGTGTGCACGCGAGAGGTTTTGGGTCCAGAGGCCGCTGCCCAGCCCGTATTCCGTCGCGTTGGCGATGGCAAGCGCTTCGTCGTCGCTGCCGAAGCGCAGCACGGTGACGAACGGGCCGAACACTTCCTCCTGCGCGATGCGGTCGGTCGCACGCTTCGCTTCGATGACCGTCGGGCGCACATAGTAGCCGCCGGCCAGCGCCGGATCTTGCGGCGCGCTGCCGCCGGCGAGCACGCGGCCGCCCTGCTCGCGCGCGACGTCGACGAACGACAGCACGCGCTCGAGGTGCTGCTTCGACGTCAGCGGGCCCATCTCGGTATCGGCGTCGAGCGGGTTGCCGATCCGGATCGACGATGCGAGCGCAACGAATCGCTCAAGGAACGCGTCCGCGATACGCTCGTGCAGCACGAGGCGCGACCCCGCGATGCACGCCTGCCCCTGGTTGTGAAAGATCGCCCAGGCCGCGCCGTTGATGGCCGCGTCGAGGTCGGCATCGTCGAAGACGATGTTGGCGCCCTTGCCGCCCAGCTCCAGTTGAACGCGCTTCAGGTTGCCCTGCGACGCGTCGACGATCCGGCGGCCGGTTGCCGTCGAACCCGTGAACGCGATCTTGCCGACGCCCGGGTGTTCGGCGAGCCGCTGGCCGGCCGTATGCCCGTAACCGGGAACGATATTGACGACGCCCGCGGGGAACCCGACCTCGGCCATCAGCTCGGCGATGCGCAACGTCGACAGCGGCGTGATTTCGGACGGCTTGAGCACCACCGTGTTGCCGGCGGCCAGCGCCGGGCCCATCTTCCAGCTCGTGAACATCAGCGGGAAATTCCACGGCACGATCTGGCCCACGACGCCGATCGGCGCGCGCTGCACATAGTTCAGGAAGCCGGTTTCGACGGGAATCACCGAGCCCTGCAGCTTGTCGGCCATGCCGCCGAAGTAGCGGAAGCACGCCGCCGTGCGCGGCACGTCGAGCGCGCGCGAATCGCGAATCGGGTGGCCGGTGTCCAGCGATTCGAGCTGCGCCAGCTCCTCCGCATGGGCCTCGATCGCATCGGCGAGGCGCAGCAGCAGCCGGCCGCGTTCGGCTGCCGGCATGGCCGACCATTTCGGGAACGCGCGGGTCGCCGCTTCGACGGCCAGGTCCACGTCCGCCGCGGTGGCCGCGGCGATCTTCGTGATGACGGAGCCGTCGTGAGGATTCAGCACGTCGATCGTGCCGCGGTCGACGGCGTCAACGAAGCGCCCGTCGATGAAGAGTTGGGTTTGCATGAATCGTCCTCGGTGTATTGCTTAAGCGAAAGCTGAAGCGCTGCTCAGAACGCGATCGGATACGGCGCGAGCTCGCCGCTCTCGTAGCGTTGCGGCAGGTCCGGCGTCGCGTTTTCCCAGACCAGCAGCATCGAACGTTTCGTCGAGTAGCCCTGGTGCCGGATGTCGGCGGGCATCGCGCAAATGTCGCCTGCGCGCATCGTGACGCGTGCCCGCGGTGCGCCGGTGTTCTTGTCGCCGATGTCCCACACGATTTCGTCGGACAGTTGCAGGAACCATTCGATGCGGTCGTTGCCGTGGAAGACCGGCAGGATGAATTCCTCGGTGGTCGGGCAGAACAGGCTGCGCCCGCACACCGACGTGACCGACGGATTCCACGTCACGTCCGAGCGCGACAGGTACTTGAACAGGTTGAACGCGTGCAGCTCGCCTTCGAAGCCCGGCTCGACATGCACTTCCGGCTCGTCCTGCGCGACGTCGAGAAACGCGCGGTTGACCGGCAGTTCGTCGCGCAGCGGCGAATCGCCTTCGAGGCCCGGCATGCGGCGCGTCGCGATGCGCGTGCGCTCGATTGCCGAGCCGTTGTCGCCGTGCTTGCGCCCGAATGCCGTGCCCGTTTCCTCGGGCGCCGCGAACGGGTCGAATCCTTCGTTCGTCCAGTCGTGCAGCATCGCCTTGAAGGTCGCCATGATCGTCGGCGTTTCGAAGGTCTCGGTGTAGTCGACCCCGGCGTCTTTCAGGATGCCGTTGAAGGTACCCGCATACATGTCCACCTTGCCGTAGTGATTGCGCGTGCCGAACACGTGATCGAAATTCACCCAGCCGTAGAAGAAGCCCCACGCCACGTCGCGCATCATCGCGCGCAGGAACGCGTCGGCCGGCATCGCATGCGTGCGCGTCTGACCTTTCGCGGGCCAGCTGATCTTCACGAAATACTCATCGCGCTGAAACGCGAACTCGCCGAGCTGGAAGCGGCGGTAGCCGGTAACGGCATCGGCTTCCGTGGCTCGCACCAGATCGGCGGCAAAGCCGGCGGAAGGGTCGAGGGTCTCGAGGGTGGCCATAACGTGTCTCCTGGAATAGTCGAATGTGTGCGGTCGGAACGGTCAGTGCAGGCAGATATCGGCCCACTTCTCGACGGACAGCTCGCCGAGCACGGTCTGTACGAGCGCGACGCCCGGCTTGCCGGCGACGAAGCGATACGCACAGCCGGCCGGCAGCAGCGCTTGATGCCCCTTGCGCAGGACGACGTACCCCATCTTGCGGCCGGCCGGTTGTGCGCCGGCGCTGACGGTGCCGCGGCCCGAGGTCGGCGGCATGTCGAGCTTGATGAATTCGATCCGGACTTCGCCGTCCATCTGGATCGTGAACTCGTCATGGGCGCACGCGAACCAGGGCGACTGGCCCTCGGTCCTCAACACTTCGATCACGTATTCGAGATTCTTGCCGGCGACGACCTTTTCGTAAGGGGCCGACTTCGATGCCACCTCGAAGACGTTCGAGAAGGCGTAGTGTTGCGCGCTGCCGCTGGTGATTTCGATCTCGCCCTTCCTGTAGCTGTCGAGCGAGCCAAAGACGGTGTGGAATGCCGCGTCGGTCATTGCTGTCTCCTGAGTTGAACTGCTTGTTGGATTCAACTCTAGGGGCAAGAGACAGCGGCAACAAGGCAACGGATGGCGATTACGGCATTTGCGTTTCGCGAATAATCGCGCGGGTCACCGCACCCAGCCACGCTCCAGAAGCGGAAGATCCCATGGGGGCTCGTCGCCGATGTATTCGGCGAGGAATTCGACCAGCGCCTTCACCTTCAACGCCTGTCGCTGCGTTGCGGGATAGACGGCGGCAAAGCTCAGCGGCGCGAGCTGGTAGTCGGTCAGGATCGGCACCAGCCGGCCCGCGACGAGCGCGTCGCTTGCCACCAGCGTCGGCAGGCAGACGACGCCGCCGCCTGTCAGCGCGCACTCGCGCAGCAGGTGAACGGAGTTCGAGCGAATCATGCCCGGCAGCTCCATTTCGACGACCTCGTCGTCGCGCGTCATCGTCCAGCGATTGCGCGACGGATAACCCGAATACAGCGCGGTGGTGTGCTGCAGCAAATCGCGCGGATGTTGTGGCGCACCATGCGCTTCGAGGTAAGCGGGCGACGCGCAAAAAAGACGCCTGACCGTGAACAGCCGCCGCTCGATCAGCGATTCGGAAATCGGCGGAAAGATCTGGAACGCGATGTCGAACCCTTCTTCGACGGGGTCGACGACGCGATCATTGACGATAACGTCGAGCTGGATGCCCGGGTAGCGTCGATTGAATTCGACCAGCGGCGCGCCGAAGTGATCGAGCGCGAACCCGGGCAGCATCTGGATGCGCAGCCGCCCGGTCGGCGTGGCGCGAAGCTCGCGCATCTGGTCCGTCAACTCGTTGACGCGCCCCACCACCTCCGCGCACTCGCGATAGAACGCCTCGCCCACTTCGGACAGGCGCACGTGGCGCGTGCTGCGATGGAACAGCGGCGCATTGACGAACTTCTCCAGTTGCTGGATGCGGTTCGTCACGACCGAACTCGTCACACCAAGCTGCCGCGCGGCCTCGGCGAAGCTGCTCGCCTCCGCGACCCTTACGAATGCCTCGATGCTCAGGAACCGGTCCATACCGCGCCCTTTTTTCGACAGCGAAACCGGCAGTCTACCCGCACCGGGCAACGGGCTGTGTCATGCGAAAAGCGTCACTGTGTCGCCGAATCGATGTCAATCGCGGAGCGCGCCGGCTCAGGCATTACCTCGGCTGCTTTCCGGCTGCCAGCTCCGGTTGAACGACCACGCGACGCTGCAGCACGGCGGGCGCGGTTTCCTTCAACAGCATGCTGACCACGATGCCCAGCATGACCGCGCACATCGGCATCCACAGAATGTTCTGGATGCCGAAGTGTGCGGCGACGTAGCCGCCCATCGCCGGCGCGATGCCGCCACCGAAAATCTCGCCGACGCCGACCACCACGCCGATCGACGTCGACACGAGACCGACAGGCGCAGCCTCGGTCGCGACCGGGCCGGACAGCAGCGACACCAGCCCGAGCGTGAAGAACGACGCGACGAACAGGACGCCGAACAACGCGAGCGGCTGCGGGCCGAGGCCGCGGAAGATATAGAGCATCACGGCCGTTCCCGCGAAGCCGACGATACTCGCGAGGCGGCGCCCGACCAGGTCGGAGAGGCCGGGCAAACCGAACTGCCCGAGAAAACCGCCGAAGCCGATCGCCGACACCACGAGGCCCATCTTCTGCGTGCCGAGCGACAGGTAATCCGTCAGGTACAGCGGCAGCAGCGCGCCGAGCACGAAGACGCCGGTCATCGCGCAGCACAGTGCGGCCATCGCGACGAGGATGTTGCGGCTCTTGAGCACGTGGCCGAGCGACGCCGGTGCGTGTTCCGACGCGACCGCCTTCACGACCTTCGGCTCGCGGATGACGAAGAACATGATCGCGCCGAGGATCAGGCCGGGAATCGCCACCAGCGCAAACACCCAGCGCCACGACACGAAGCCGAGTAGCTGCGTGGCGATGATCGGCGACAGCGCCAGGCCGAACAACGCGAAGCCGCTTTGCTGCAGGCCGAGGTTCAGGCCGCGCCGCCGTGGATGCGACGCGTCGGCCGTCGCCGCGAAACTCGTCGGGCAGAACGAGCCCTCCGCGACGCCCATCAGCCCGCGAATCGCCATCAGCCCGAGCAGGCCGCCCGCGAGCCCCGAAAAGCCCGACAGCAGCGAAAACGCGATGATGGCCGGAATGAGCACCTTCCTGCGGCCGATCTTGTCCGAGATGCCGCCCATCAGCGCCGCGAAGACGCCCCACGACAGGCCGAGCACGCCGATGCAGTTGCCGACGTCCTGCGCGGTCAGGTTGAGGTCCTTCATGATCGAAGGGAACAGCGGCGCGATGAGCCAGCGGTCGAGGCCGACCAGCCCGAAGCCGAGCGCCAGCAGCGTCACCGCCTTCCACTCATAGGAGGTATCCCACTCGTTTGCTTTCATTTCCGTCTCCGAGGACGTTGGTTCGCCTGCGCGCGCCGCAGCGCCTGCGCATGAGCCAGGTCCGATGTTTTTTGTGTGGTGTGCGACGTGAATCGCGACGAAGTGCCGGCTGCCTTTCCGGTTCGACGCATCGAATCCAGCCAGCCGACGCCACCACGATAGGTGCACGGCCGCGGATCGGGTATGGAACAACCGGCGAACGCGCCATTCGCGAAATGCAAATAATCGGACGCAAGGGGGCGGGAAGTGTCTGCGGGAAAGCATCGGGCGAATCGCCGCAACGCTGGAATGGCGCTGACGCGTGCGACACGGGGGAATCCCTCATAGACATCGAGGCAGCCGCGAGCGGCCTGGCCCGGCCCGACTAGAATTCATTTTCCCCATTCCGCCCCATAAGAAAACGTTATTTCATATCAAGCGGGTTTTCCAAGCAATTTTGGATCCATTTTCCCTCCTGTCCCCCGTATCATTTCTCCCATTCCGAAAGAGAAAGACCAAGAGAAGAACATGAGCGATACCACCACGCTGCACTACCTCGACTACGCGGCAACGACGCCCGCGGATCCGCGCGTGATCGAAGCGATGACGGCCTGCCTCGGCTTCGACGGCATCTTCGGCAATCCCGCATCGAGTTCGCATGCCGCCGGCCGGCTGGCGCGGGAGCAGGTCGAGCGCGCACGCGCGCAAGTCGCTGCGCTGATCGGCGCGGATGCCGACGAGATCGTCTGGACGTCGGGCGCCACCGAATCGAACAACCTCGCGTTGAAGGGCTATGCGGAAACCGCGACCGACAAGCACCATCTGATCACGAGCCGCCTCGAGCACAAGGCCATTCTCGACACGATGGCGAACCTGTCGAAGCGCGGGATGTCGGTCACCTTCCTGACGCCCACGCGCGACGGCGAAATCACCGCCGACGCGGTCGCCGCGGCGATCGGCCCCGATACCGGCCTCGTGTCGCTGATGCTCGTGAACAACGAGATCGGCACGCTGACCGACATCGCCGCGATCGCGCGCATCGTGCGCGCCGCGGGCGCGCTGCTGCACGTCGACGCCGCGCAAGCGCTCGGCAAGACCCCGATCGACGTGCGTGCGCTCGGCATCGACATGATGTCGATGTCGGCCCACAAGGTGTACGGCCCCAAGGGCATCGGCGCGCTGTTCGTGCGCCGCGACATCGCGGACCGGATCGCTCCGCAAATTCATGGCGGCGGACACGAGCGCGGGTTGCGCTCGGGCACGCTTGCGACGCATCAGATCGTCGGCATGGGCGTCGCATGCGAACTGGCCGCTGAAAAACTCGGCGGCGAAGCCACGCGGATCGCGGCGCTCGGCGCACGCCTGACGGATGCGCTGCTCGCGCTCGGCGACGTCACGCAGAACGCCGCTGCCGCGCGCCGCATCCCGCACACGCTGAGCCTGACGGTGAATGCGCCGGGCTTTTTCCCGTTCATGCTCGGCGAAGCGCTCGCCGTGTCGTCGACGTCCGCATGCAACTCGACCAGCGGTGCACCGTCCCACGTGCTGACTGCAATCGGCCTCGATGCGCAGACTGCCGGCCGCACCGTGCGCGTGAGCTTCGGTCGCTTTACGACGGAGCAGGACGTCGATTTCGCGATCGCTTGTTTCCGGAAAGCGATCGAGCAATGCCGCGCGACGGCGTCGAACGGATTTTCCGCTTCGCGGCAGATCACGCCGGCCGACCTGAAAGCGATCCGGAATGCAGGTTTCCGCTCGGTCATCTGCAACCGTCCGGACGGCGAAGGCGACGATCAGCCTGCGTTCGACGAGATCGCAGCCGCAGCCCGCGAACTGGGCCTCGAAGCGCGCTACCTGCCCGTCGAGCGCGATCGCATCGGCGACGCGGAAGTCGATGCGTTCGGTGCGTTGGTCGATTCGCTGCAAAAGCCGGTGCTCGCGTATTGTCGAAGCGGGAGCCGCTCCGGCATGCTGTGGAACCGTTTGTCGAGCCGGCGTACGGCCTGACGCGGAACACTGCCCGAGCACGCCGCACCACCCGCCTTCGCACGCAAAGGATGCCGATGCGTTGATACATCGCCGGGTGGTGACGCTGCGCAACCCATCAAGCCTCGGCCTCCCGGCAGACGACCGCCGTTGCATGACCCGCCGGCAATCCTGTCGCTCGCGCGCCCCTATTCGCCGACGTCCCCATCGCCACTCACCGGCGTATAAATCGCCAGCTTCAACGCGGGATCGTCGTTCGCCTGGAACGTCGCGTATTCATAACGCTGCTTGCCGCGTTGCGCATGCACGAGCACCTTCTGGCCCGACGCCCCGCTGCGCACATCATGCGCGCCCCACCATTGCGCAAACTCGTCGCTGCTCGCGCGCAGGCGCTCCACCGGCGCAATGAACGCCGGATCGTTCGCATGGAGATCATGGTTCGTGCGAAACAGCGCGATCATCCGGTGCGCTTCGTCGGCCCAACGCTCGGCGAAGAGCCGGCGCGCGTGCGGCTCGACGAACATGTAGACCAGGATGTTGCGATCGGCTTCCGCGAGCCGATCGACGCCGAGCAGGTCGGCCGCTGCGGCATTCCACGCGAGGATGTCCCAGCGCCGCCCGGTCACGTACGCAGGCAGGTGAAGATTCGCGACGAGCCGCGCGATGACGGGCGGCACGCTCTCCGGCACGAACGCACGCGACGTGTCGCGCCGCGCGAGCGCGCGCAGATGGGCTGCCTCGGCCTTGTCCAGCCGCAGCGCGCGTGCCAGAGCGTCGAGCGTCGCATCCGACGGGCTGACGTCGCGACCCTGCTCGAGCCGCACATACCAGTCGACGCCGATGCCCGCCAGTTCCGCGACTTCCTCGCGCCGCAGGCCGGGCGTGCGCCGGCGCGGGCCGTCGTGCAGGCCGACGGCATCCGGCCGCAGCTTCTTGCGCCGCGAGCGCAGAAAATCGCCGAACGGGGTTCGCGTGGTGGCGGTCATCGGGTTCGCTCCGTGCAGGGTGGTATCGGGCAATCCTGGGCTCGTGCCAGGCCTTGTTGCGAATTCTAAGCCTGCCAGAATCGGCGCGTCCCCCACCCTCTGGAACAGTCATGAAAGCTGCGATTCTGAAGTCGCTCGGCATGCCGCTCGCAATCGAAACGATGCCGGACCCCGTGCTCGGCACCGGCGAGGTCATCGTGGATGTCGTCGCGACGCCGGTGCTGTCCTATGCGCAGGAAGTGTTCAGCGGCGAGCGCCGGTATCCGATCGAACTGCCGATCGTGCCCGGCTGCGGCGCAATCGGCCGTGTCCGGCAAACCGGCCCCGACGCGACGAAGTTGCAGCCGGGCGACTGGGTGTTCTGCGATCCGACCGTGCGCTCGCGCGACGATGCGCTGATGCCCGACATCGTGCTGCAGGGCTGGAGCGCGCGCGGTGAAGGCGGCAAGCGGCTGCAGCACCATTTCCACGACGGCCCGTTCGCCGAACGTCTGCGGGTGCCGACCGAGAACGCGGTACGCATCGGCGACATCCCGCGGGCCGACGCCGCGCGCTGGTGCGCACTCGTTACGTTGCTCGTGCCGTATGGCGGGCTGCTCGCTTCCGATCTGCGGGCAGGCGAGATCCTGCTCGTCAGCGGCGCGACCGGCAACTTCGGCAGCGCAGGCATCGCGGTCGCGCTGGCGATGGGCGCGCGGTGCGTCGTCGCGCCCGGCCGCAATGCGCGCGTGCTTGCGGATCTCGAACGCCGCTTCGGCGAACGCGTGCGCACCGTCGCGCTGACCGGCGACGAAGCCACGGATCGCGCCCGCATGCAGCAGGCGGCGCCGGGGCCGATCGACTGCGTGATCGACCTGATGCCGCCGTCGGTGCCTGCGACGACGGTGCGTGCCGCGGTAATGGCGGTGCGCCCGTATGGGCGCGTAGTGCTGATGGGTGGCGTCGGCATGCTCGGCGGTGCGGGGCTCGAGCTGCCGTATCCGTGGCTCATGCGTAACGACATCACGCTGCGCGGCAAGTGGATGTGCCCGACGGAAGCCGTGACGTTGATGACGGGACTTATCCGCGGCGGGCTGCTCGATCTCGGGCATTTCGATGCGACGGTCTTCGCGCTCGACAATGCGAACGACGCGGTCGCGCATGCGGCGGCAAACGGCGGGCCGTTCAGGATGACCGTGATCGCGCCTTGAGCTCGGCGCGTGGTGCTCGGGCGAGCGATCGTTGCGGCGCGCGATTCGACGGAAGGCGCGCGGCACGCTCTGCGCGAGTTTCCGCCCGCGAAGGCCGGGCTCATCGACCGGGAGATCATTCCGCGCGGGGCCTTCCTCGGCCGGAAGGCGTTGTTTGCGGCGGGCGATGCACGAATTCCGCCCGCTCAGCGCGCGCCCGGCACCGCACGCTGCAGCAGCTACCTCGGATACTCCAGTTGCAGCGCGACCCAGCCTGACGTCGCGTCACCGTAGCGTGCCGCGATGTCCGCGAGGACGCCGGGAAGCACCGCTTCGCCACGCCGACCGTCCGGAATCGTCACGCGCTCGTGCCGGACATTCGCCGGCTGCGTCAGCAACCGCAGCCCGTGCTTCGACTCGATCACGCGCGCATCCGCCGTCGCGACAACATCGCTGCGCCATGTCCGCGCCCAGGCGTCGGCGGTCAACGCAACCGAAAGTTCGTCAAACCCGTTCCCGACCGGAAGATCGAACGTCTCATGCCGCCAGAACGCAATGCGGTCCATCAGCGCGGCCGCCACTGCACGCGCGGTCAACACGAACCGGCTACCGTCGTGAACATCGCTCCATGCTTGCGCGCCGACGCTCCGCGCAGTCTCGCGCGCCGCTGCCGGTCCGCCCAGCTCACCCACCAATGCAAGCGAAGCGGGAATCGACGCCGACACGCCGGTCGTCGTCATTACGTTGCCGTCCATCACATAACGACGATCGTCGACCCACATCGTATCGGCGAAACGGCGACGCAGGCGGTCACGCGAATACCAGTGAGACGTCGCGATGCGATGCCGCAGCAGGCCGGCGTTCGCGAGAACCTCTGCGCCGTCGCAGATCGCCACCATCGTCGCGCCGGCGGCGGCCTGCCTGCGCAGCCACGCCAGCACCGCCGGCCGGTCGGCACGATGCATCGCGGGCACGATCACGACATCCGCCCCCGACGGGACGGTGGCGTCGAACCGGTCGAACGTGGTATCGGCCAGCACGCGCAGCGCGGGCATCAGTTCGACGGCGCCTTCGTCGGCCGATACGGCAACGACATCGGCCGCACCGGACGTCTTCAGAATCGCGTAAGGCACGATGAAATCGGTCGTCTCCGTTCCGGCGTTGTCCGCGACGACCGCAACGAGAGGCCGCCTGCGGCCCTCCTTCGGTACGCTCATCGTCAGTGTTTGTACGACCGGCAGCGTGTCTTCCGCCATCGTCTTCATCGGCCGCCCCAACGCCCACGCACCAAGCATCCCGCACACGAGCAGCATCGCCGTCGGGCGCGCCGCCCAGCTTGTCTTCCGTTCCCGCATCGTCCACCCGCGTCAATCGATTGCACGTCCGGGAAATTACAAGGATCATGCTCGCGGTCACAAGGACAACTCCACCGCACTTTCTGCCATGTCCCAGTCAACCTGTTCGGCACGCGACATCGTTGTCGTCGGCTTCGAAGGCGTCCAGTCGCTCGACATCACGGGCCCGATGGAAGTGTTCGCGGTCGCGAACCGTCACCTTCCCGGCCATGCCGTGCCGTACCGGCTCACGCTCGCATCGCAAGACGGGGACGACATCGTCACGCACGCGGGCCTGCGCCTGGCCGGTGCGACCGCACTTGCGGCGCTGCCCGGGCGTATCGACACGATCATCGTCGCCGGCGGCAACGAAGCGGCGCTGCGACGCGCTGCATCGGATGCCGGCGTGCTGCCGTGGCTGCGCACGCGGATCGCGGACACGCGGCGAATCGCGAGCATCTGCACGGGCGCGTTCGTGCTCGCCGCGGGCGGATGGCTGGACGGCAAACGTGCGACCACGCACTGGAACCAATGTTCGGCGCTACAGGCGCTTTGTCCTGAAGCACGGGTCGAGCCGGACGCGATCTACGTGAGCGACCCGCCGTTCCATACCTCGGCCGGTGTGACGGCCGGCATCGACTTGTGTCTAGCACTCGTCGAGGCGGACTGCGGTGCGCCGACCGCGCTCGCGGTCGCACGCGAGCTCGTGCTGTTCATGCACCGTCCCGGCGGACAAGCGCAGTTCAGCGTCGGGCTCGACATCCAGGCAAGCGCGACGCCGCGCATGCGCTCGCTGCTCGCCGACATCGCCGACGATCCGACCGGCGATCTTGGCGTAACCGCGCTGGCCACCCGCATGCACATGAGCGAACGGACGTTTGCGCGCAATTTCTTCAAGGAAACCGGGCTCTCGCCCGCGCAATACGTGCTGGCGGCGCGGGTCGAGCGCGCCAAGGTGCTACTGGAGCGCGCCGACTGGCCACTCGAACGGATAGCGGAGCGTTCGGGATTCGGCAGCGTGGACGCGTTGCAGCGTGCATTCGCGAAACGGGTCGGCACGTCGCCGCGCGACTATCGTGCGCGCTTCGGGCAGCGACGCGACAAGCGGCAGACAGGATAGGCCGCCAACGGTTTCGGCGTCCGTAGCGATCGAGCCGCGATCACGCCACGCCGGGAGGCCGCTTGTTCCGCCGCTACCGCATTTCGACACAGGCGGGGCATCCGTGCTTCGTCCGACATTCAGGACGAGAAAAGAACGGGCAGGCACGCCCTCAAACGGTGCACGCATCCGGATTTTCACTACGTTGCCGAAATCCGATATTGTCCGGAAATTTGGTTTCATACCGTTCACGCATCGGACCGGAACGCGATTGCCGTTCAACCGCGGCATCGCGTGCCGCCGACGAGTTCCAGGAGCGGGCCGTCGCACGAGGCCCGGGCGGCGATGACAGTCCTGCCACGCGGGACATTCGTGACGGAGCGAACATGGACGCAAAACTCTTGCCTGATTCAGGCACCGACAGTGACGTAAGCCTCCTGCACAAGATGGGCTACGCGCAGGAACTGTCGAGACGTATGAGCGGTTTCTCGAACTTCGCCGTGTCGTTTTCGGTGATCTGCATCCTGTCGGGCGGCATTACCGCGTTTCAGCTCGCGTTTTCCGCCACCGGCGGCGCATCGATCGGCCTGGGCTGGCCGTTGGGTTCGCTCTTCGCGCTGATCGTCGCCGTGTCGATGTCGCAGATCGCGTCCGCGTTCCCGACGGCGGGCGGCCTCTATCACTGGGGCGCGATCCTCGGCGGGAAGAAGTGGGGGTGGATGACGGCGTGGCTCAACCTGCTCGGCCTCATCTTCGTGATCGCCGCGATCAACTTCGGCACCTACGATCCGTTCTTCAAGACGTTGATCGCGCCGATGTTCGGCGTCAGTCCGGACAGCCTGACCTGGTGGCATCAAACGGCGTTCATCGCGTTCATCACGCTCTCGCAGGCGATCCTGAACGCACGCGGCATCCGGATCGCGAGCAGGATCACCGACCTGTCGGGCTATCTGATTTTCGTGGTGACGATTGCGCTGGTCGTTTCGCTGCTCTACTACTCGCCCGTCGCGTTCGATGCGCACCGGCTGGTCACCTTCACCAATTTCACTGGAGTCGACGGCGGCGCGTGGCCGAAGCAGGCCACGCCGCTCGCGTTCCTGTCCGGCCTGCTGCTGGTGACCTACACCATCACCGGGTTCGACGCTTCCGCGCACACGTCGGAAGAGACGCACGATGCGGCAAAGAATGTGCCGCGCGGCATCATCGGGTCGGTGTTCTGGTCCGCGATCTTCGGCTACGTGATGGTATGCGCGTTCGTGCTGGTGATGCCCGACCTGACCGCCAGCATGAAACAGGGCACCGGCTTTTTCGAAGCGATACTCGCGCCGATTCCGAAGACCTTGCGCGTCTGTCTCGAACTCGCGATGTTCTTCATCAACTACGTGTGCGGGCTCGCCGCGATCATGTCGACGTCGCGGATGGTGTATGCGTTCGCGCGCGACGGCGGGCTGCCGGCGTCGAAGCTGCTGCGCAGCGTGAATCACGCGCACCGGACGCCCGGGCCCGCGATCTGGACGTGTGCGGTGCTCGCGATCGTCGTCACGTTGTATGGCGATGCGTTCTCGGTGCTGAGTGCCGGAAGCGCCGTGTTCCTGTTCATCTCGTATGCGATGCCGATCGGCTCGGGGATGCTGGCCGAAGGCCGCACGTGGACCGAAAAAGGTCCGTTCCAACTCGGCATCTGGTCGAAGCCGTGTGCGTTGCTCGCGCTGGTCGGCGCCTGTGTGCTTGCGTATGTCGGCATCCAGCCGCCGAATGAAAAGGTGCTCTACGTGCTCGTCGGCTTCGTCGCGGTGCTCATGGTGATCTGGTACGGCTTCGGGATGCGCAACACCTTCGCGGGGCCGCCGGTGCTGAAGGACACGCGAAACCTCGACCGCATCCGCGAACTCGAGGCGAACGTCGATCCGTCGGTCTGAAGCGCCTTTGAAGCGCCTCTGAAACAGACTGAAGCCGCCGACTCGCAGGTGTCACGCCGCGAGTCGGTTTTCTTGTTCCGACATCGATGTGGAACGACGAGGTCAACCGCAATGCGGCGGTCGAACCTCGCGAACGTCAGCCGTAGACGGGGAAACGTCGCGTCGGCTCGGCCACTTGAGCTCGTACGCGCTCGAGGGTTTCAGCATCGTCCGGGCTGTCGAGGACATCGGCGGCCAGAAGGATTGCGACAATCCGCCAGAACACACCGCGCGACACGGACGCAAAAAAAATCGAAGGTTCGCATTGCTGCGGAACCTTCGACCCGGTTCGCCGACCATGCAGACGCGGCGCCTGCCCTTCAGCTTCTTGCGAGCATCGGCATCAGACGGCGGAAAAACAGTTGTCGACGAACAGATGGGTGCCGTTGACGAAACTCGACTCGTCGGACGCCAGGAACAGCGCGGCCGCCGCGACTTCCGACGGCTCGCACAATCGGCCCTGCTGGATCGCGATCGCCGCTTCGGTCGCGTCGACGCCCATCGCCTGCAGGTCCCTGAGTTCGCGCATCCCGTGCGGCGTGCGGATGAACCCCGGCGCCAGCGCATTGCACCGAATTCCGCGGTCGCGATACTCGACGGCAATAGCCCGCGCGAACATGTGGCACGCACCCTTGGTCGCGTCGTAGAGCACTTCGCCCGGCGTCGCGCAAACCGCGGAAATCGACGACGTACACACGATGCTGCCCCGCCCCTTCTCGAGCATCTGCGGCAGTACCGCCTTCGTCATCAGGAACATGCTCTTGACGTTCACGCCCATCAGCCAGTCCCATTCCGACTCCTCGATGTCGAGGAACGGTTTGACGATCAGCGTCCCGGCGTGATTGAACAGGATGTCCGCATTGCCGTACTGCTCCCGCGCCGCATCGACGGCCTGCCGGACCTCCGCCTGTTTCGACACGTCGGCGCCGAGGCCGATCGCCTGCAAGCCGGCATCGCGCAGCCTGGACGCGAGCGCTTCGGCGGCGTCGCCGTCCCGGTCGACGATTGCAACCTTCGCGCCCTGTGCGGCGAACAGTTCGGACGCAGCCCCGCCGCACCCGCCGGCGCCGCCGCTCACGATGGCGACCTTGCCGGCCAGGCGGCCGTCAATCTTGACATTCATTCTTCGTTCTCCTGTCTGGTTCGATCGGCACGCTCAACTGAACAGCGTCCGAAGATGATCGTTGAGGAAGTAGCCCTCGGGGTCCACGCTGCGGCGCAGTGCGCGGAATGCTTCCGCCTTGGGGAACCAGCGGTCCACGTCCTCGCGGTTCGTGAAGTGCAGCTTGCCCCAGTGCGGACGCGAGTCGTAGTCGCGCAGGATGTCGTCGACGTCCTTCAGGAACGGCCAGTAGTCGACACCGTTCGGGCCGCCCGAGCATGAAATGGTGACGCTGTCCTGATGGTTGAACGGGCTGATCCACGCCGGATCGCCCTTCGTGAAGCGATACTCGACCGGGAAAATGCAGTCGCGGTGTTTCGTGAGAATGAGCTCGCGTACGCGGCGCAGCGCTTCCTTTCCGTGTTGCGCGGGCACCGCGTACTCGAGTTCGTGGAAGTTCGGCACGTAATGGATCGCATACACCTCGGAGCTGTATGCGATCTTCTCGTGTTCGCCTTCATGGAACGTGCGCTCGGCGGTGATATCCATCACCTTGATCTCGCACACGTCGTAGTCTTTCTTCGAATTCGACACCTTGGCGGTGTCGGGCAGGCAATACAGGTGTCGGCTTTCGGACGTCGGACACCAGAAGAAGCCGAAATGCCGATGCTTCGCCGCTAGGTCGTCGTATTGCTCCATCAGCGCTTCGAAGTCCTCGCGCCAGACGCGGTCGTGCAGCCAGAACGCATCGGTCACCTGCAGCGTCATCTCCGAGACCACGCCGAACATGCCGATATTCACCTGCGTCGCATGGAGCAGGTCGAGGTCCTTCCGGTCGCTCACTTCCATGATCGAGCCGTCCGGACGCACGATGCGCATCCCGACGACCTGCGACGACAGGTTGCTCAGCGTCGTCCCCGTGCCGTGCGTGCCGGTGGCGAACGCGCCGGCAATCGCCTGCGAATCGATGTCGCCCTGGTTGACGAGCGACAGACCGATGTCCTTCAGGTGACGCGTCACCGCATTGAGCCTGGTGCCGGCCTTCACCGTCACGCGCTTGCGCGCTTCATCGACATCGACGATGCCCTGGTAGTCTTGCAGCGACAGCAGCAGGCCGCTCGTCGCCACGACCGGCGTGAACGAGTGCCCCGACCCCGAGCAGCGGACGTGCTTGCCCTGGCGCGTCGCGGTGCGCACCAGTTCCGCGATCTCGGCCTCGCTGGTCGGCGACGCCAGGTGCGCGGCCACGCACGACTGATTGCCGACCCAGTTTCTCCAGAATCCGCCACGGGGAAGTTCCATCAACGTCTCTCCAGATAGGCACCGCGGTGCGTTGTCGGCATGGGTCGGCGGGGCGGCGGTTGGCGGTTGGACGCCCCGCCGAACCGCTCGGTGAACTGCGTCGCATTCGTGCCAAAGGTAGGGTACCGAAACGCTTTCCACTATCGGATTTCGGCAAGCGAGGGTTTCCACGAGGCGGCGCTTTTTGACCGGCTCGCCGAGCGGCTACAATGATTCGACCCGGCCCGCCCCTTCCCGCCCCGATGACGCCGTCTGCCCACCCGAGCGATTTCTCTGGCGCCCCGTTGTTCGCGCGAACGGTCGCGTTCTGCGCGTTCACCGACGTGGAGGAACAGGCGCGGTCGTTCGAAGGCTGGAACCTGAATTACACGCAGATCTCGGGCGGCCCGTTTCACGGCTCGTCGTCGATCGTGTCGCTGGGCGGCATCAAGCTGTTGGTCGAGGATCTCGACAAGGTCATCCTGCAGCGGGGCGCGGTGCCGTCGGACCGGATCGCTGTGGCCGTGCCGCTGGAACTGGAAGGGCATGCGCGCATGTGCGGCGAGAAGAGCGGGCGCGACAGCCTGCACGTGTTCTCGAGCCTGCCGGAATTCGAGTTCTACTCGCCCGACCGGCACGTGCTCGTGAATGTCGAAATCGAGCCCGGCAAGCTATCGACGCAGGCGATGCGCACGGTCGCCGCGTCCCTTCGCGCGCGCACGCTCGCACCGCTGATCCCGATGCCCGCCTACGTCGCGGACAATCTTCGCGACCTGCTGCGCAGGACGCTGGCCGCCGCTGCGAAAAGCACCTCCGTCGAAGACGTGACGACGCAGGACCGGATCGAACTGCTGGAGCGCACCGTCCTGTACGCGATCTCGGAAGTATTGACGGCGGCCGCGCCGGAGGCCGGCGCGCAGGCCGCGCGCCCGACGAAGTACTGGTCGCTGGTCAACGCCGTCCAGGAGCGGCTTCAGGACGCGTCGACCTGCCCGCTGTCGATCGCCGAACTGTGCGTGCAACTCGGCATCAGCCGGCGCACCGCGCAGTATGCGTTCCACGACGCACTCAACCTGAATCCCATTGCGTATCTGCGGGCCGTTCGACTGAATCACGCACGCCGCGAACTTCGGCTCGGCGAATCCGTGACGTCTGCCGCAACCAAATGGGGCTTCTGGCACCTGAGCAGTTTCGCGCAAGACTATCGCGCGATGTTCGGCGAGTTGCCATCGGCCACGGCCAGGCGCTACGCGCGCCACGCAACCTGAACGCGTGGCGCGGTTCGGCGGCCGGTGCCGACCTCGCACCGGCCGCCGCCCTGCCCGCTACGTCACTCGTCCTGCTGTTCCTGCTGCGCCTGCACTTGCCGCTGCTGGATGAACTGCCGTACATCGCTCATCGTCACGCGGCCCGTGTGCTTCGCATCGATCTCGTCGAAGTGCTTCGACACGAAACCGAGCCCGCTGCTCTGCGCCTGCGCCTTCGTCACGGCCGCGCCGTTGCTCAGCACCGTATTGGCGCCGAGCCTCGCGTCGACGCGCCGTTGCGCCTGCTGCCGCAGCGTCGCGCCGGTCGACGGCAACACCGGCGCCACACGCGTGGCAGGAAAGAACGGACCGTCGACACCGCGCCCGCCATGCGGCAGCTTCACCGGCGCCACCGCCTGCGGCGGCAATGCGTAGGCGCTGCTCATCGCGGCACCGAGGACGATCAACGCAGACGTACGCCGAATCAATTTGATTGGGGACATGATCACTCGCATTCAATGGATGAATAGAGGGTTCCTTTGGCAAGGAGTCCGTCGCTCAAGGGGCCGCCGCCAGCGTCGTCGCGGCCGTCGCGCCCGGGACGCTGCCGGTCGGCACGCTGGGCGGGTTCTCGTCCGGCCAGGGCGGCGGCAGCGTATGCAGCGTCAGCGCCGTCGGAATCCGCTTGCCGCGATAGAACGTCGTCAGGTCCCGCTTCATCTGCGGACGCGCGACATCGTCCAGGTAAGTCATGTGACCGCCCTGGAAGAAGTTCACCTGCAGCTTCGGGTTCAGCCCCTTCACCGTCTGCAGCCGCGCGAGTTGCTTCTCGGTGTTGAAGAACGGCGTCGCGAGATCGTGGAAGCCATTCTCCGCGAGCACGCGAAGCTTCGGGTTGAGCTGCAGCGCACCGAGCAGATCGGGGATCGTGTCGGGCATCGGCTGGCCGTCGTGCGAGAAGTCCCATACGCCGATGATGTTGTCGTTCAGCGGCAGGTAGGTCGCATTCGGCGCGGTGTAGCCGAGGTAGTCCGGCATCTGCGTCGCGAGCGCGTTCGTGAACGGCTGCGAGATCAGGATGTCGGACGGATCGCCGTCGGTTTGCAGACGCGGATCGGAGTTCGGCAACGATACGCGTCCGTCATAGCGGCCGACCGTCGTTCCGGGCAGCAGGCTCGTGCCGAACGGATTCGCGTTGAAGTAGCCGCGCAGCGCCTGTTGCGTCAGGCTCGACGGGATCGACCACAGCTGGAGCGTCGCATCGCTCGGGAACACCGGCGTGCCGAGCGCATCCGGAATGCCGAGCTGGCTCAACACCCACGACTGCGAATACTTCTGCAGCTGGTTGTAGATCAGCGTCGTGAACAGTTCCGTCTGCAGTGCGTACAAAGCCTGGTTCACCGGCGCCGGCGATACCTGGTTGAAGTACGCCGCGACCGCCGCATAACCGGGTAGATAGCCGGCCACCGTATCGGTTTCGAGCAGCAGCCCTTCCGTCGACTGCGTGATCGCCACCGCTTCCACCGCATCCGCGAAGTAGTTCAGGATCGCCGACTGCAGCACGATGCCCGTCAGGTGCACACCGGCCGATTCGAGCGCGAGCGCCAGCATGTCGGTACGCGGCGTGCCGTACGATTCGCCGTACAGGTAGATCGGCGAGCTGCCGCGGCTGTTGACGTTCAGGTAGCGCTGGATGAAGTCGCGCATGATGTTCACGTCCGCATCGGAACCCCAGTACTTCTGGTTGGTGTTCGGCAACACGGCTTCCGACAGCCCGGTTCCCGGCGGGTCGATGAACACGAGATCGGTGGTGTCGATCAGGCTTTCCGCGTTGTCGACGAGCGGATAGTTCGGCCAGTTGCTGCCGAACAGCGGATCGGGCGTGGCGACGCGGGTCGGCGCGAACGAGCCGAGGCGCAGCCAGATCGACGACGAGCCGGGGCCGCCGTTGTACACGAACGTGACGGGACGCGGCTTGCCGTTCGTGCTCGGCGCGGTGTACGCGACATACGACATCGACGCTTCCGCATTGCCGTTCGCGTCCTGCGCGGTCAGGTGGCCGGTGGTCGTCGTGTAGTTGATGGTCGTGCCGCCGGACTTCCACTGGTAATGCATGACCGCCGCGTTCTCGGACACCTGCGCGGCGGCGAGGCCGTCGGTCGCATTCATCGAATACGCGACCTGATCGACGTAAGGCTGGTTGGCCGCCGGCGTCTGGCTGCCGGCCGATTGTTGCGCGCTGGCCTGCTGGCTGGCGGTCGCCTGCGCGAGGCTCGACGCGCCGACGGACGACGAATCGTCGCCGCCGCACGCCGCGAGCGCCAGTGTCATGACGGTCAATGCACCTAGTCCGGCCAACCGGCCGTGACGGCCACGGCGGCCATGGCGGCCATGGCGGCTGCCGGTACAGCTCCTGTCTGGTTTCATCTCTGCCCTTTGATTTGGTTCGGATACCGCTTCACAAAGGCCGCCTTCGCCGGCGAGACACGCAGCAACACCCGCCACTCGCGCAAAAGGCGGTTGGGATCGGACTGCTTCAAGAGACTGAACGTGATACAGACACAGCAAACTGCCGGCGAGAATCGTGCTTGAACCGCCCCCTGCAGTTTGGACTTCTTTTCTGATTACCGAAATTTACGACATCGACAAAATAGGCGGTGCTGCGCCGCGTTGTCAAAGATCATTCCGATATTAAAAATCATGCAATGATGCGAAGGCCGATCAGTGTCTGGCTTTTGAAAGAGATCTGGATTATTCGTGAAAGGTGCGCTTTCTCTGCAACGCTTCGCCGAATATTTTTACTTTTCGTACACAGCGCAAAAGCCTTTGCTGTATTGATGCAGTGCCTCAAAATCCCTCAGATCGACAGTATTTTTCTTTCATTTTTATTATTCTCAATCGATTAAAGCGGCGTAGCCGCATGCATATGCGATTCGATGATTTGATTCACTTCATCCATTTGCCAATCCGGGTGCTTATGTGCACCTCGCCACCCATAAAATACCGATTCCGCCGATTCGATCCGGTCGCGGTGGAATTATTTACCCGATATCCGACCGGATTTTCCGCAGCGCGGGCGGCGGCGCGCGATACACTCGCCGCCGCCCGTCACCAACAATCAACCCGCCATCAATGCCCGCCGCCCGGCAGCGCGATATCGATCAGCACCGGATCGTGATCCGACGAACGATATGCATCCGGTGCGTAGTACGTCTTCTGCTGCTCGGCCGACTTGTACGCCATCGTGTATTGCAGCGCGAGCGGCTCGTCCGCGTTGATGTGCCATTCGTGCACGGCCTTCACATGCGACGCGAGCGGCAGCGTCGCGAGCGCATGATCGAGATAGCCGGCTTCGCCGTTGTACACGTAGCTGTACGCATTCGCGCCGATCCAGCGCGCGACGAGGTTGCGGTAGCCGCGCGATTCGAGCGCGCGGATCGGGTCTTCATGCGTGTAGCTGTTGAAGTCGCCGATCAGCAGCACGCCCTGGCCCGCGACACCCGTCGGCGTGCCGGCGAGCCAGTCGGCGACCTTCGCCGCCGCACGCGTGCGCGTCGGGTTCCAGCAGCCCTGGCCGTCGCCCTGGTCGAGATCGTCGTTCGCGGCGTCCGGGCAATTCTTCGACTTCAGGTGGTTCACCGCGATCGTCAGTGCCTGCTTGCCGCCGATGCGGCGGAACGACTGCGCGAGCGGCTGGCGGTTCTTGTCGTCGATCGCGAGCGTGGCCGCGCGGCCGACCGGTTCGATCTTGCGGCTGTCGTAGATCATCGCGACCGCGATCGCATCGCCGCCGAGGCGCGACGTGCCCGGATCGACGACGCGCCAGTTGTTGCCGAGCTTCGCCGCGAGCTGGCGCACCGCGCTCAGTTCGCCGTAGCCGTTGTTCTGGATTTCCATCAGGCCGATCACGTCGGCGTCGAGCGCCTTCAGCGCGCTGACGATCTTCGCTTCCTGGCGCTGGAATTCCTGGTAGTTCTTCGCGCCGCGGTTGTTCGGATCGTCGAAGCCGCCGCCGAGACCGTTGCCGTTGAAGTAGTTGAGGACGTTGAACGACGCGACGCGCAGGTTCGATTTCGGATCGCGCGCGGGCGCGTTGGTGCGCGGGTTCGTGCGCGCGTCGAATGCCGGCACGGCCGCGCCGGGCAGCGGCTGCACGCGCCACGCGCCGTAACGCACTTCGAGCACGCCTTCGACGTCGCGCACCGTGTAGCCGGCGCGCAGTGTGTTCGCGGCCGACAGGCCCGGCGCCGGATACGGCACGGTCGCGGGGTTCTGCTTGTTCGAGCCGTCGTCGAGGACCAGGCGGTTGCGTGCGTTCGCATCGATCTGCGTCTGCGCCTGGGCGGGCGGCACGACGCTCGTCGGCGTGCGCAGGCGGCCGTTGCTGAGCAACACGCTGCCGTAACGGCCGAGCTCGTAGTTGTCGGTGACGTTCAGCGTCTGCGGCAGGCGCACGAGCATCCCTTCATAGGCGGCGAACGCGTTCGGGCTGTCGACCGGCAGCGCGAGCGTCGCGGGCGTGACGGTCTGGCCGTTCGCGCACACCGCGATCGCACCCGACTGCGTGAGCTGCGTCTGCCCGTATTTCTCCTCGACCTTGCCTGTCACGTGCACGAGATCGCCGGCCTTCGCGCGCACTTTCGGCGCATAGACGAACAGGCCTTCGGACACGCCCGGCTGGTTGCGGCGCTGCGCATCGGCCTGCTGGACGAAGAAGCCGCCGAAACCGTCCGTCCCGCCGAAATCGGCGGTGACGACGGCTTCGATCGACACGTTCTGGCCGGCGAGCGGCGACGGCGCGCCCGGCCCCTGGATATCGGCGATCGGCGTCGCGCTGCCGCCGCAGTTCGGGCTGACGGGCGCGGCGGTGGCGGCGATCGCCGGGGCGGCGAGCGTGGGCAGAAGCAATAGCGGGGCAAACAGGCGGATTGTCGAGCGCATGGCGGGGAATCCCGGTTGTGAGGGTGGCGAAAGCTTAGCGGCGCTCAATGACAGTTTTTGGTAATCGACAGACAGGCCGATGTAATTTCCGTTATCGCGCCGCGTTCGCCACCGGCCACACGATCGCGCATAAAAAGCGGGGAATCGTCCGACAAAAATTCGCCATGCTCGCGACGATTCCCCTGAGTGACTTTGTCAACGCACCGTCGCGCTAGACCGTCCCCGGCAGCGCGCTCGACACGAGCACGGCCGCCACCATCAGCACGCCGGCCAGCACGACCGCCTCGATCCGCAACACCGCGCCGAACCGGCGCAACGGGCCGGCCGGCATCGCGGCGGCCGGGTCCTTCAACGCGGCCAGCAGCTTCGGCATCCCGAAGAACCGGTTGTGTCCGCCGAGCGCCGCTGCGATCAGCACGAGCGCGAGCTTCAACAACAGGATCTGCCCGTATGTCGATGCAAGCAGGTTGGCGGGCGTATCGACGCCGCGCCATCCGTTGTACGCGCCGGTCGCGAACAGCACGATCAACGCATAGGTCGACGCATCGGAAAGCGACTGCACGAACGACGCGCCGGTCTCGCGTTCGCCCGCGGGCATGCCAACGAGCCGCGGCATCACGCCGAACGCCGTCACGAGCACGAGCCCGACCCACGCGCTGATCGCCAGCAGATGCAGCCAGTCGACCCACACCGGCACGCTGAACAGCCCTGCGTCGACCGGATGCCCGCCGTTGCTGCGCGCGAGCGCGACGCATGCGAGCGCTGCCCACATCGCGAACGGAAAGCGCGTGTCGTTCGCATGCCTGATGAACGACAGCAGCACGACGACAGCCATGAACGCGGCGCCGGCCAGCCACGCATGGCCGAAGCCGGTGCCCACGAGCATCGCGCGGACGGCCGGCCCGGCGTCGAGCATCGACACTTCGCTCATCAGCGCGCAGTGCGCCCAGAACGCGGTGGTGCCCGCGAGCAGCGACGCGACGGACGCCATGCGCAGCGTCGCGACGAGACGCCGCGCGATGCCGTGCTGCCACGCCGACGCGCCGCGCGCGAGCCAGTGGCTGCCGAGCAGCGCGCCGACGATCACCGCGAACCCGGCGTTCTGGATCGCCACCGATACGAGCCGCAGCAGGCCGACGAAACCCTCGTTCACCCTTTCACCTTGAACGTATAGGTGCCCTTGGTGCGATGCGCGTCGGCCGTCATCACCGCCCACTGCACCGTGTACGCGCCCGGCGCGAGCTTCGGCATCGCGATGGTCATCACGCGCGGATTCGACGCATCGACCTTCGCCTTTTCCTGCGTGACGGCGTTGCCGTTCGCGTCCGACACCTTCACCGAACTGAATGTCGGTTCGAGGTCTTCGTTGAACGTAAGCCGCAACGCGTCGGGCGCCGTATCGACCGTGCTGCCTGTCGCGGGCGCGGCGCTTTCGAGCTTGCCGTGCGCCGATGCCGCAACCGGCGCGGCCGCGAGAATCGCGCCGGCCGCGGCGAAGGCGGCCAGCCGCGTGAGAGTCGTGATCTTCATGTTCATGCCCGGCGTCACGGCTTCTTCAGCTCGACGACGGTCAACGCACCGCCCACGTCCTCGGCGACGAAGTCGATCTTGTCGCCCGCCTTCACCTGCGACAGCATCGCAGGGTCCTTCACCTTGAACACCATCGTCATCGCGTCCATCCCGAGGTTGTCCAGCGGGCCGTGCTTGATCGTGAGCCTGCCTGCGGCCGTGTCGACCTTGCGGATCTCGCCGTGCGACATCCCGCGCTTCGCGTCGGCGCCCTGCTTCGCGCCGCCGCTCACGTCCATGCCGGCCATGTCGCCGGCCGCGTACGACGCGGCGGAGAACGCCAGCGCGCAACCCATTGCAATCGAAACCAGTCCCTTCTTCATCATGCTTACTCCCGAGTGAGTGAATCGAAACCGACAGCCGCATCGGCACGGCCGCCGCGTGCTGCTACTGCTGCTCAGCCGTCCGGCAAATCGCTGGTGTATTCGTATGCGACGGTGCCCTTCGGATGCCGGAACCAGCCCGGATCACGATAGTCGTTGCGGCCGAGCCCCTGCCGCACCTTGAGCACCGTGAACATGCCGCCCATCTCCAGCGGCCCGAACGGGCCCGTGCCCGTCATCATCGGCAGCGTGTTGTCGGGCAGCGGCATCTCCATGTTGCCCATCGCGCCGCCCGTGCTGCCCATCGCCATGTAGTCGGGCACGAGCTTGCCGATCTTTTTCGCGAGATCCTTCTGCGGCACGCCGATCAGGTTCGGCACCTGGTGGCCCATCGCATTCATCGTGTGATGCGACTTGTGGCAATGGAACGCCCAGTCGCCCGGGCGATCGGCGGTGAACTCGATCGCGCGCATCTGGCCCACCGCGACATCGGCCGTCACTTCCGGCCAGCGTGCCGCCGGCGGAATCCAGCCGCCGTCGGTGCCCGCGACTTCGAAGCTGTAGCCGTGCAGGTGGATCGGATGGTTCGTCATCGTCAGGTTGCCGAAACGAATCCGCACGCGGTCGCCCGCGCGCACCGGCAGCGGGTCGATGCCCGGGAACACGCGCGAGTTGAAGGTCCACATGTTGAAATCCGTCATCTCGTTCACGCGCGGCGTGTAGCTGCCGGGATCGATGTCGTACGCGGCGAGCAGGAACACGAAGTCGCGATCGACCGGCATCGTGCCGCGATCCTTCGGGTGCACGATGAACATGCCCATCATCCCCATCGCCATCTGCACCATCTCGTCGGCGTGCGGGTGATACATGAACGTGCCGTGCGATTCGAGCTGGAACTCGTAGACGAAGGTCTTGCCGGGCGGGATATGCGGCTGCGTGAGGCCGCCGACGCCGTCCATCCCGTTCGGCAGCCGCAGCCCGTGCCAGTGGATCGTCGTGTGCTCGGGCAGGCGGTTGGTCACGAAGATGCGGACCTTGTCGCCTTCGACGGCCTCGATCGTCGGGCCCGGCGACTGGCCGTTGTAGCCCCACAGGTTCGCGTTCATGCCGGGCGCCATCTCGCGCACGATGGGCTCGGCCGTCAGGTGGAATTCCTTCCAGCCGTTCTTCATCCGCCACGGCAGCGTCCAGCCGTTCAGCGTCGCGACGGGCGTGTACGGGCGGCCGTTCGGCGGCACGAGCGGCGGCTGCGTGGCGGTTTTCGCCATCGTGGGCGCTTCGGGCAGCGACGCGGCGCCGGCCTTGCTGACCATCGCCGCGCCCAGCAGCGCGGCGCCCGAGCCGCTGAGAAATTGTCGACGGGACACCATGTCAATGACCTTCAGGATGCGTTGCGGGCGCGGGTTGCGCCGCGGGTGAGGAAGCCGGCTGCGGCGCAGCGTCGGTTCCGGGTTCGGGTTCGGCGGAAACCGCCGCGCGCGGCGTGGGGCCCGAAGTCGGCAGCCGGCCGCCGACGGCCATCTGCAGATCGGTTTCGGCGAGCCAGTAGTCCTTCAGCGAATCGATGTAGCCGTTCACCGCGCCGACCTGCTCGCGCGCATCGGCCAGCAGCTCGAACACGCTCGCGAGCATCCCGTTGTAGCGCAGCAGCATTTCGTCCGAGATCGTCTTGCGCAGTGGCACGACTTCGTCGCGATAGTGCTTCGCGACGTCGTAGCTCGTCACGTATGCCGCGTACGACTCGCGCACTTCGGAGCGCGCGTCGATGGCCGTCTTCGCGAGCCGGTTCGCCGACTGCATGTAGACGGCCTCGGCCCGCGCGACTTTCGCGCCGCCCCAGTCGAACAGCGGAATCTCGACGCTGATCTCGTAGCCGTGCTCGTGGCCCTTGCCGGTCTCGTAGTTGTTCACGTAGCCGAGATCGACCGCGTTGACGAAGCGCGTGGCCTTGCTGAGCCCGAGCGACGACGCGACGCCCTGTGTCTGCAGCTTCGCGGCCTGGATATCGAGGCGGTTGCTCATCGCGAAGCGTTCGAGATCGGGCAGGTCCGGGCGCGCTTTCGGCAGGTCGGGCAAACGGTCGGGCAGCGCGTACTGCGTGCGCTCGCCCCACAGCCCCATCGCGCGCGTGAGCTTCTCGCGCGCGGCCACGGCCTGCTGGCGCGCCTTCGCGTGCTGCGCGACCGCGTCGGCATGGAACGCCTGTTCGCGCGCGTAATCGAGCCGGCTGAAGTTGCCGGCCTGCCGCATGCGCTGTGCGAGTTCGGCAGCCGCGCTCGAGGCATCGCGCACCTGCTGCGCATAGTTCGCGGCCTGCTCGGCAGCGACGGCCTCGACATACGCGCGGCGCGCGTCGGCCGCCACCTTCAGCATCGCGTCGGCCGTTTCGAGCTTGGTCTGTTCGAAACGGCGGCGCTCGATGTTCGTCGCGAGCGGCATCGTCAGCAGCGCGAACACGTTCGCCGAGAACGTGCGGCCGAGGCTCAGCTCGCCGTCGCCGGCGCGCGTGCGGCTGAACGAGAAGCGCGGGTTCGGCAGTCGGCCTGCCTGCACGAGGTCGGCCTCCGACAGCCCGAGCTCCGCGTACGACGCCTGCAGGCCGCGGTTGTTCAGCAGCGCGACCTGAACTGCATCGTCCATCGACAGCGGCTTCGCGAGCAATTCCCGGGTCCGCTTGTCGACGGCTTCGCGGTCGGCATCGGTGCGGACGACGACGGCGTCTTTCCCGATCCGTTCCGACGCGGTGGACGACACGGCGCCGAAGCCGCCGTCCTTCGAAAACGTCGTGCAGCCCGCGAGGAATGCCAACGCGACCGCAGCCGCGACGATTCGCGGCGATATCGACAAGTTCTTCATCGCGCGGCCCCTCCGTGCGTCGAATGGGCGCCGCCGTTGCCCGCCGGGTTGCCGGGCTTCGCGGCGCCGGTCGTGCGCCCCTTCGCGGGCCGCTCCATCACGTCCCGGTTCAACTGCTTCCAGCCCGGGCCTTCGTCGTCGCGATACGGCCGGTAGCCGTCGAACGCGGACGTCACGGTGACGTCCGGCACCGTCGCGGCGGCGTCCGCCGGATCGGGAAGCGGGGGTTGCGCAGGCGCGAGCGACGGCACGATGGCCGCCGCGCTCAACAGCGCCGCAGTGATCAATCGCATGAAAAAGTCTCGTCGTGAGTCGTCCGGCGACTGGCGTGCAGCCGGCGGAGCGGATTGCGGGTCGCGGCCGGTCGGCCGCGGGCAGGGACTAGACGGGAATCCGGCGAGGCGGCCGCTCGATGCCGCCGGTCAGGAACGACACGACGACTGCCGAAGGCGAATACGACGCGATCGCGATGCTGGCGTCCGACGCAGCCGGTACCGCTGGCACACCGGACATGCTCGTGCCGAAGCAGCAGGACACACAGGCGGCACACGACGCCGCGTGGCTTTCGTGATCCCCGTGGTTCCCCCGCGCGCCCTGCTCGGTCGACATCGTGTGCGGCGCCTCTTCCGCATGCGGCACCGCAGCGCCCGCGCACTGCATCGAAACGGTCGCGAACGACTGGATCGGCAGGCTCAACGCCAGCAGCACGACGAGGATGAATTTGCGCCAGTACGACATGGAAACGGAATCAGGCAGGCAACGATCGGATCGGCCGGCGCAGCGCCGCGACGGCGCGCTCCGGGGACAACACGGCTGCAGCTTATCGCCGCCGCCGTGACGACGACATGGTCGAAACATGACAGGATTTTCATGAAACGCGGGCGAAGCGGCGAGTAAGCACTTCATGAAATTTCCGTCATCCGGCGGTCATCTTTCGCGCACGCTCGGCGCCGTAAGCTCAGGCGTTACACTGACCGGCTGGAACCACGGACAGCCTGCCTCACCATGCGGATACTGATAGTCGAAGACGAACCCAAGATGGCGTCGTACCTCCGGAAGGGGCTGATGGAGGCGAGCTACACGGTCGACATCGCGGAGAACGGCAAGGACGGGCTGTTCCTCGCGCTGCACGAGGATTTCGATCTCGTCGTACTCGACGTGATGCTGCCGGAGATGGACGGCTTCGAGGTGCTCCGGCGGCTGCGCGCGCAGAAGCAGACGCCCGTGCTGCTGCTCACGGCCCGCGAGGCGATCGAGGACAAGGTCGCCGGCCTCGAACTGGGCGCCGACGACTACCTGCTCAAGCCGTTCGCGTATGCCGAGTTCCTCGCGCGCATCCGCTCGCTGCTGCGGCGCGCGCCGCGCAACGTGCGCGACATCCTGAATGTGGCCGATCTCGAAGTCGACCTGATCAAGCGCCGCGTGCGGCGCGCCGACCACCGCATCGACCTGACCGCGCAGGAATTCGCGCTGCTGCAACTGCTCGCGGAACGCGAGGGCGAAGTGCTGACGCGCACCTTCATCACGTCGCAGATCTGGGACATGAATTTCGACAGCGACACGAACGTCGTCGATGCGGCGATCAAGCGGCTGCGCGCGAAGATCGACAATGCTTACGACAGGAAGCTGATCCACACGATCCGCGGCATGGGTTACGTGCTCGAGGATCGTTCGTGACCGCCAGCCCGGCTTCGTATTCGCTGCTGCGGCGCCTGACGCTCGCGTTCGCCGTCGTCGCCGCGCTCGTGTTCGCGCTGACCGGCGCGTACCTCTATCGTTCGCTGTCCGCCGAACTGACGCGGCGCGACGACATCGAGATCTCCGGCAAGCTCAACCAGTTCCTGCAGCTCGCGCACGCGAGCGGATCGACAGCCGCGCTGCGCGCCGATCCGGCCGTGTTCCACGAGGTGCTGCTATCGCATCCGGGCGTCTATCTCGGCATCTACGACGGGCAGAACCGCCCACTCGTCGAGCACACCGACGAAGCCGGCAATACGCTCGCCACGGTGATCGCCGCGCCGCATGCGGCCAGCGGAACCGGTAAACCCGGCGACCCGTTCACCTGCTCGCCGCCCGGCATCGGCGCGTCGCGCTGCGTCTATGCACGCGCCACGCTGCCGTCCGGCGAGGCGATCCAGGTCGCGCTCGCACGCACGGCGACGGATCGCCAGTCACTGCTCGAAAGCTATCGCGTCGACATCTGGCTCGCGGCCGCCGTCGGCGCGCTGCTGGTCGGCGCGCTCGGTTATGCGGTCGCGTCGCGCGGCCTGCGCCCGGTCGAGAGCCTCGGCCGGCAGACGTCGCTCATCGAGGCGCACAACCTGAACGCGCGCCTCGATGCGCGCGGCGGCCCGGTCGAGCTGCGCGAGCTCGCGACCTCGGTCAACCGGATGCTCGACCGTCTCGAACGCGCGTTCGTGCGGCTGTCGCAGTTCTCGTCCGATCTCGCGCACGACATGCGCACGCCGCTCGCCAACATGATCAGCTCGTCGCAGATCACGTTGTCGCGCGCACGCACGACCGAAGAATACGAAGCGCTGATCGATTCGAATATCGAGGAATGCGAACGGCTGCAGCGGATGATCGAGAACATGCTGTTTCTCGCGCGCACCGACAATGCGCGGCAGCACCTGAAAACCGTCGAACTCGACGCGGGCAGCGAACTGCGCAGGCTCGCGTCGTATTTCCAGGCACTGGCCGACGAGGCCGGCGTGCGCATCGACGTGCGCGGCAATGCGCCGGTCGTTGCGGACGCAACGCTATTCCGGCGTGCAGTCAGCAACCTCGCATCGAACGCGCTCGAACATGCGCAAGCCGCGTCGACGATCGAACTGGCCGTTTCCGTGCAGGCCGGTTACGCGGTCGTCGAGGTCACGAATCGCGGCGCCGCGATTCCGCCCGAACAGGTCGACCGGATCTTCGAGCGCTTCTACCGCATCGATTCGTCGCGGCACGGTGCGGCGCGGAACGCGGGGCTCGGGCTCGCGATCGTCAAGTCGATCATGGAACTGCATCGCGGCAAGGTCGAGGTCGCAAGCAGCGACGGACGCACGACGTTCGCGCTTTACTTTCCGCGCGGCACCGATAGTTAGTTTGGCAGTTCGCTGCCGGCTTGCGATCACCGCGCTTGCGCGGCATCGAACGATCCGCGCAAGCGGACGAGCAGCGCAATGGTCGCCGCGCTGAACACCGCCCCTGCGTAGAACGTCGCCGCGGCGCCCGCCCTGTCCCACAGGATGCCGGCGACGACGCTCGATACGAGCGTCGCGACGCCACTGAGCAGATTGAAAACGCCGAACGCCGTGCCTCTCAATTCGGACGGCGCGGCACGCGCGACCATCGTGGCGAGCAACCCTTGCGTCATCCCCATATGGAGCCCCCACAGCGCCACGCCGACGAGTACGGTTCCCCAGTGCGTGCCGTGCGCGAGCACGAGGTCGGCTGCGATCAGCATGACGAGTCCGGCCACCATCAGCTTCGTGTGGCTCGTCGTGTCGGCGAGCTTGCCGAACGGATAGGCCGACAACGCGTACACGACGTTCATCGCCACCATCACGAGCGGAACGAGCGCAACGGGTACACCGCTACCCATCGCGCGCAGCACCAGGAAAGCCTCGCTGAAGCGCGCCAGCGTGAACACGGCACCGACGGCGACGACCCACCAGTAGCGCGCGCCGAGTTGCTTCACGACGTCGCGGCGGATCGGGTTGACGCGCTTGTCGCCCGGTGCGCGCGCCGGCTCTTCGATACCGAACGCGAGCAGCGCCACGGCCAGCATGCCCGGGATCACGGCCAGCCAGAATGCGAGGCGGAAGTCGTCGCGCCACATCAGCATGATGGCGACGGCCAGCAGCGGCCCGAGAAACGCACCCACCGTGTCGAGCGACTGCCGCAGTCCGTACGCGGCGCCGCGCAGGTGGACCGGCGTGACGTCGGCCACCAGCGCGTCGCGCGGAGCGCCCCGGATTCCCTTGCCGATCCGGTCGACGATCCGCGCCGTCACCACGACGCCGATCGTCGGTGCGATGGCGAACAGCGGCTTGCTGAGCGCGCCGAGCCCGTATCCGGCGACCGCCAGCCACTTGCGATTGCGCAGATAGTCGCTCAACGTGCCGGAGAACACCTTGACGACCGGCGCCGTCGCCTCGGCGATCCCCTCGATGACACCGATCGTGGTCGCGCTCGCGCCGAGCCCCGCCATCAGGAACATCGGCAACAGGCTGTGGATGATCTCCGACGATACGTCCATCAACAGGCTGACGCAGCCCAACACCCAGACGCTGCGCGGGATCTGGCGAAGAATGCCGGTCGACGATTCGGTCTGCATGGGTCGCTCTCGATTCGGGAATCCTGATACGGGACGCCACCGATACTACTGCGGGCCGGTGACACGCGGCAGGCACGGGCTATCTCGCGCGCGTGATACGTCCTTCCGCGCCATCTGCAAAGCAGGACATAAGCTGGCCGCTTCGGGCTTTCGATACCACCATCACATCGGGCTGGGCATCTAGCGCGGGACATCACCGGATGCGCCGTCAAAGCGGACGCGCGCGGCATGGATGTCGGGATAACGACGATCGGCCCAATCGATGAGGGCCGCCATCGGGTCCAACAGGGATTGGCCTAGCGGGGCCAGACGATATTCGACGCTTGGCGGGCTGGTGGGAAAAACATGGCGGGTGATGAGTCCGTCGCGCTCCAGATCGCGGAGTGTCTGGGTAAGCATGCGCTTGGAAATGTCCGGGATGGCTCGGTGAAGCTCACTGAAGCGCTGCGATCGCGTCGCGAGTTCCATGATCATGAGCATGCTCCATTTGTCGCCGATGCGGTCGAGCACGTCGCGAACCGCGCAGTGTGCGGGCTGGGCGTCGCCCACTTGACGTTGATATCGGCTGAATCTCTCGATCGCATTCCGGGCGGCGCTCATTCGGGTTCCCTTTAACTCTTCTGGTAACAAAAAAGTGCCTCCTTCCGGCGCGAGGCATAGGTCTCTATGATAGACCTGCCCTCACACAAGGACCGCCCATCAGGGAGTTCCAATGTCAAACCCTGTTCCCGCCGGCCTTCCGTACCAGTCACCCCAGCCGCAGCCCCAGCCGCAGAAATGTTGGCGTTCAAGGGCAATATCAATTTCAGGAGAAACACATGTTCTTAGTAATGGGAATTACAGGACGCGTAGGTGGCGCAACAGCCCGACATCTGCTGGCGCAAGGCAGGAAAGTGCGGGCACTGGTCCGCAATCGCGAGAAGGCGACGAATTGGGCGGATCAAGGTGTGGAACTGATCGACGGCGACTGGAATGATGCGGCCGCCGTAGAGAGGGCGCTCGAAGGGGTCGAAGGTGCATTCGTCATGCTGCCGGCTGTTTGGGCACCCTCGCCTGATTTCAGCGAAGCAAAGAGCGTGATCGCGAACTATGTCGAGGCGCTGACCAGGGTGGCACCGCCGCGGGTGGTCGTGTTGTCGTCGATGGGGGCGAACCGAACCAGCGGGCTGGGAATGATCACGGCCCTGTCGCTTCTGGAACAAGGACTGCGCCACCTGACGTTGCCGATCGCCCATGTACGAGCCGGCGGGTTTTTCGAAAACTTCCTTTACGGCCTGCACGTCGCCCAGGGCGGCACGCTACCCGTCTACTACAACCCGACGAGTCGGAAGTCGACCATGGTCGCGACCGACGATGTCGGCGCCGAGGTAGCGACGCTGCTGACCGGGCCCGCGTGGTCCGGGCATCGCGTCGTAGAGCTTGGCTCGATGGTCAGCGCGGATGAAGTCGCGGCCCAGCTGGGCGAAGTCTTGCGGCGCGACGTCAAGGCCTTTGCCATCCCGCGGGCCGGGTGGCCGGCGGCATTCGAACAGTTTGGCATCCCGAAGGGCCAGACCGGATCGGCCGAAGCGATGTTCGATGCCGTCAACGCAGGCTGGATGGACCTCGGCGTCGCGGGTACGGAGCACGTCGTGGGCACGACGTCCCCTCGCGATGTCTTTGCGGCGGCCCGCAACGCCGCTACGGCATGAACAGCGGAGATCGGCCGGCTCGTCCGGCCACGCGGCCACACTGGCCCTCGGCAGCGCCCTCATCAGGGAAGGTAGAACGAATGTCCAAGATTTCCTGGCGCCAGGTATTACCTTGGGTTCTTGCCGCCTTTTTCGTCGTGGGATCGCTCAGCAACATCATCGCCCCGCGATCTATCGTTGAGGAATACTTGAAGTGGGGATATCCGCACTGGTTCCATTTCGTGACTGGTTCGCTGGAACTCATGACCGCCGTTCTGCTGGCGCGAGCACCGACGCGGCTGTGGGGCGCGGCGCTCGGCTGCACCGTGATGCTGGCTGCGCTGGCAACCGTCACGGTCAACGGCGAATACGGACATGGAGTGGCGCCACTTGTCGTGGCGACACTATCGATTGCTGTCGGCTGGATTGCCTGGCGTCAGCGGCTCGCTGCCGGTTCCAAGGCGTGGTCCTGAACCTTGCGCGGCCTTCTAGATGATTCCGCGCGAGCAGGTCGTGCGCGACATCGTGGCGGGTATCGGGCGACGCGCCGACATGATTGTCGCGCCAAAGTCCAACGCCATCGCCGCCAAGGCGCCCGGTTTCCTCAGGCGCTTCATTGAACGCGCCACTTTTCGCAGCGGCGACATCGAACGCGCTGCCCGGCATTGTTGCGCGCAGCCGCCAATAGACCCCAACGCGTGTCGTCATCAGGTTAAATTTAATGACGCATTTTGAGGGTTATACGACCTTTGAGCCATTCAATCCAGGTTCCATAATTTGCGCAGGAATCGAGCCGGAACACGTGCACGAACGCGATTGCGCCTTGTGCGTCCGGTGTGATCAATCTCGAGCAAGGAAAGGAACAGACGATGAGGCTCAAGAACAAGTCAGCTTTGATTACGGGCGGTACCAGCGGCATCGGTCTCGCGACCGCCAGGCTTTTCATTGCAGAAGGCGCCCGAGTTGCGGTTACCGGTCGCGACGATGCAGTGTTCGAGCGCGTGAAGGCCGAGCTTGGCGAGAATGCGTTGGTTCTCAAGGGCGATGTACGTTCGATCGAGGACATGCGAGCGATTGCCGCAGAGGTAAAAGAGCAGTTCGGCGGACTGGATGTCGTGTTCGCCAACGCTGGCTGGGCTTTCCCGTCCGCGGTCAACGACATCGACGACCACCTCTACAACGAGATCATGGACATCAACGTCAAGGGCGTGGTGTTCACGCTTCAAGCGGTGCTGCCGGACTTGCGAGAGGGTTCCTCAGTCATCCTCAACACATCGTTCGTCGCCCAGACCGGCAAGCATGGCATCTCGTTGACCGCGGCGGCGAAGGCCGCCGTGCGATCGCTTGCCCGTAGCTGGTCCCACGAGTTTCTCGATCGCAAGATCCGGTTCAACGCGATCGCGCCTGGCGGCACGGACACGCCCCTGCTCAGCAAGTGGGGGATGTCGGACGAGGATGTCCGCAACTTCAAAAGCGAGTTCGCGAAGACCATCCCGGTAGGCCATCTGGGAAAGGCAGAGGACATTGCCTACGCGGCGCTCTATCTCGCAAGCGACGAATCCTCCTACGTTGTCGGCAGCGAGCTGGTTGTCGATGGCGGCGCCTCGCAGCTTTAAGCCTGCGCGTTCCGATTCAGGAGCCCTGCACGTTCTTCCGGCTCATCCACACCTTGATCACACGTCCACCCGCATGCTTGTCGTGGTGGTTTTCAATCCGGCCCCAACCCTGTTGCGCACGGAGGGGCCGAAGCGCAAGGAGAAATGATCTTGACCGACAGCAGCGAAAAGAATGCCTACGGAAAGGCACTTACCAGAGCAGGCCGCTCGCGCCGCGATATTCTCAAGCTCGGCAGCATCGCCACGCTGGGCGCCGTGCTGGGTGGCGGACCCCTGCTTGGCCACACCACGCCTGCTCTCGCGCGGGCCGCCAGCAACGGAGAACTTGCTCCGGATGACCCGCTCAACATTTTGATTGTCAATTACGACGGAGGGACGCTTCTCGACTTCGCCGGCCCCAGCGAAATTTTCCACCGGTTGCCGAATACGAACGTTCGCTATGCGAGCCTCAATGGGGGCAACGTGACCCTCGAATTCGGGGTCGTGTATGGCAAGACCGAACGACTGGCCGATATCGAAAAGACGGACCTGATTCTGGTGCCCGGCGGGTCCGATTTGACGGCGCCGATGCGGCCCGAGTATCAAGCGCAGATCCGGCGTTTGGCGGAAAGCGCCAAACATGTAACGTCGGTTTGCAACGGATCGCTGGTGCTCGCTGCGACGGGCATTCTCAAGGGCAAGCGAAGCGCCTGCCATTGGGCCTTCGTCAACAAGCTGTCCGAATATGGCGCGATCCCCGTGCCGGATCGGTTCGTGGAAGACGACAACGGCCGCTTCATGAGCGGCGGCGGCGTGACGGCGGGCATCGATTTCGCACTTCGCGTCGCAGAGAAGCTGCGCGGTCGGCAGGCCGCCGAATTCACGCAACTCGTGATCGAATACGATCCCGCTCCGCCGTTCCATTCCGGTCATCCCAGAGACGCACGGCCGGAAATCATCGCGATGGTCGACAAGGAACTGCCTGGTGCATCCAGGGGGCTCGCACGCATCCCTGGCGTTCGCTGAGATGCCCGCGGCCAATGTCGGTGGGACTTGCACGCGTTTCGATGAAGCCGCGGCCGACATCGCTTGCCTCACCTCCCCAAGCTGGCGCAGCCCTTCGATTCAAACCCTGATCGGAAATCCTCAAATGCAACAGATTCGTCGTTTTACTGCAGCCCTTGCAGCCTGCTCTACCTTTTTCGCGTTTGCGGTGCCAGCCATTGCCGGCGGCCCGCAGCCTCAAACCGAAGCGGCCATCAAAGCCGAGAACGCGCGATGGGCGGATGCCTTTGCGCGAGGGGACTACGACGCGATAGGCCGTCTGTATACGAAAGACGGCGCACTCCTGCCGCCCGGCGGCGACAGGGTGACGGGGGGCAGCGCGATTGCCGCGCACTTCGCCAACGGGTATGCCGGGGCAAAACCCGACACCGTATCGTTCAGCAATTACGAGTTCTACGGTAACGACCGGACCGTGACGGAGGTTTCAGATGCGGAAATCCGTGACCATGTTGGAAACCTCAAATACCGCGGTAAGCAGATCCTCCTCTTTCTGAAGGAGGGCGGCGCGTGGAAATTGCATCGCGACATCTGGAATGATTACGCTGCCCAGAAGTCCGACGGCCATTGAGCGCCCCGCGATCCAGGTAGTCACGTACCGCGAGCGCCAATAGCCCGGCGCTCGATCAGCGCGCACTGTTCAATCTGCTCTCGCGCCGGATCGCCTGCGGAGGGTGGCCATACAGCTTGATAAAGGCCCTCCGCATGCGTTCCGGATCAGTGAATCCCACGGCCAGAGCAATTTGTTCGATGGGTTCACTACCGTCCTGCAGGCGCAGCCTCGCAGCTTCGACGCGCAAACGTTCGACCGCCTTGGCAGGTGTTTCCCCGGTTTCCCGACGAAACGCTCGTCCGAACTGCCTCGGACTCAATCTTGCCGCATCGGCGAGTCGTTCCACGGGTAGCGCTTCGGCCAGATGTTCTCTCGCGAAGTTCAGGGCGATGCGGATACGATCCGATTCAGGCTCCATTTGCGACATGGCGGAGAATTGGGACTGCCCGCCCGGTCGACGGTACGGAACAACCAGAAGCCTGGAAACAGCGCGCGCGACTTCCGCACCCATATCTCTTTCGATCAAGCCGAGCGCCAGGTCAATTCCGGAGGCAATGCCCGCCGACGTCCAGATGCGGCCGTCTACGATATAGATGCTATCGCCCTCGACCCGGGCGCGAGGGAAGCGGGACTGCAACAGCGCAGCGTACCGCCAGTGCGTGGTTGCTCTCAAGCCGTCCAGCAAGCCGGTTTCCGCAAGCAGAAACGCTCCGGTACACACGCTCGCCACCCGCGACGCCCTGGCGCACAATTTCCTGGCAGCGGCGATGTTCCCCGGTGTCTGCATCGGGCTGATATCACCGCCCACGAAAACGACGGTGTCAAACAT
Source organism: Burkholderia sp. DN3021 (assembly GCF_049805555.1). Classification (NCBI taxonomy): domain Bacteria; kingdom Pseudomonadati; phylum Pseudomonadota; class Betaproteobacteria; order Burkholderiales; family Burkholderiaceae; genus Burkholderia; species Burkholderia sp. DN3021. The sequence goes on from NZ_JBNCAB010000005.1 coordinate 98,248, forward strand.
GCGCCTTCCGACCGGCTTGGTTTCGATCGAAAGGCCGGTATTGCCACGTACCGGGCCTCCAGACTGCGAGATGACATGAAGATCGTACGGAGTATGGCCGGCGGCTGTGGCCACCTGATTAAAGGCCGACAGTGGCCCCCCAAGATCGAGAGCGTCGTAGCCACTGCAAACAAAAAACCCGATTCGATGCATGACGGAGTCGTTGGCCGAATACCCTGAGAAGGCGTATTTTACGGACATCCCTCAAATCGTGCCATGCAGGCGGAAATGACAGAAAAACGTCATATGCCCCTCACCCACCAGTTGAAGTGTCATTGGAACGGTAACGACTTCGACCGATTACGCGCCGTGCGGCAGCCGGTCCGCACCGCATGCGTCAGTCAACCCGCCGGCGCGTGAACGCGCCGCGGCGCGCCCCGCGACCGGCTCACTCTGCCAGCAATTCAGCGCCGCGGCGCGACGAGATGCCGGCCAGCTGGTCGGCGGGCTGCGGCCGCGCGAACAGGAAGCCCTGTCCCTGGTGGCAACCGATCTCCTGCAGGAAGGCCAGCTGCTTTGCCGTCTCGACGCCCTCCATCACGACATCGAGCCCCAGCGCGCGCCCCATCGCGACGATCGCTCGCACGATCGCGTCGTCCGTGCTGCCCGAACCGCAGTCCGCGAGGAACGACTGATCGATCTTCAGCGTATCGACGGGCAGATCCTTCAGATACACCAGCGACGAATAGCCCGTACCGAAATCGTCGATCGCCAGGCTGATCCCCCGCGTCGCCAGTTCGCGCAGCAGGATGCCCATTTCCTCGCGGGTGTTCATCGCCATGCTTTCGAGCAACTCGAGCTGCAGGCATTCGGCCGGCAATGCGGTTTCGCTGAGAATGGTCGTCAGGTCGCTGAGGAAGTGGTCGGTAAAGCACTGCCGTGCCGACACGTTCACCGACACACGCCCGAACTCGAAGCCCTCGTCGAGCCAGCGACGCGCCTGCCGGCAGGCTTCGTGCAGCACCCACCTGCCGATCGGGACGATCAGCGCGGACCGCTCCGCCAGCCCGATGAAATCGCCCGGCGGCACCAGGCCCCTGCGTGGATGCAACCAGCGCAGCAGCGCCTCCACGCCGACGATCCGGCCGCTGGCCAGATCGTATTGCGGCTGGTAGAACAGGCGGAATTCATTCTGCTCGAGCGCGCGGTGCAACTCGCCGAGCGTCTCCAGCTGCTCGATCGCCGACGACGTCATCTTGCTCTCGAAGAACTGGAACACGTTCCTGCCGCGGCTCTTCGCGCCGTACATCGCCTGGTCCGCGAGCAGGATCAAGTCCTCCGCCTCGGTGCCGTCGTCCGGATAGATGCTGATGCCGATGCTCGGCGTCACGAAGATCTCGCGATCACCGATATCGATCGCCCGCCCCACTTCGTCCAGCAGCTTGCGCGCAACTCGCCCGACGTCGCGGACATCGTCGACCTCCTCGAGCACGAGCGCGAATTCGTCACCGCCCATGCGCGCCACCGTGTCGTTCGCGCGCACTTTCGCGACGATGCGCTCCGCGACCATCTTCAGCACCTCGTCGCCGGCGTTGTGGCCGAGCGTATCGTTGACCAGCTTGAAGCGGTCGAGATCGAGGTACATCACCGCGACCTTGCGACCGAGCCGCTTCGCGTGGACGATCGCGTGCGCGAGCCGCTCCTCGAACAGCATCCGGTTCGCGAGATTGGTGAGCACGTCGTGCGTGGCGAGATAGCCCAGCCGCTCCTCCGCCTGGCGCCGCTGCGTGATGTCGGAAAAGATCGCCGCGTAGTGGGAGATCTCGCCTTCGCTGTCGCGAATGCTGGTGATCGTCAGGTATTCGAGAAACAGCTCGCCGGTCTTGCGGCGATTCCAGATTTCGCCTTGCCAGTGGCCATCGGTCGTTAGCGAATGCCACAGCTGCTTGTAGAAATCGGGCGTCTGGCGCCCGGAACTCAGCAGGCCCGGGTTGCGCCCGATCACTTCGTCCTCGGTGTACCCGGTCAGGCGCGTGAAGGCCTGGTTGACGCGCTCGATCTTCGCGTGCCGGTCGGTCACCATGATGCCTTCGAGTGCCGATTCGAACACCCGGTCCGCCATGCGCAGGTTGAAGCGCGCGAGACCCAGCGCTTCGTCGCGCTCGCGCAAGGCGCTGCGCAGCTCGTTCGCGTATTCGTGCTCGATGCTCTGCAGCACATCCGCGAAACAGAGCAGCCCGGTCAGCCTGCCATCCTCGTCCTGGATGCCAACATGCCGCATATTGTGCTCGGTCATGAAGCGCTGCGCCGCATACAGGCTCTGCTTGGCGGTCAGCATCTGCAGCGGCTTGCTCGCATAGGCCCCGACCACGCCTTGGGCCCCGCCGTCCGCCAAGAGCCGGACGATGTCCCGTTCGGTCAGGATGCCATGCTCGCCGTCGTCGTAGCTGACGAGGATCGCATCGAGCCGTTGCGCGCGCATCCGCGCGATGACTTCGTGCAGTGCGACCTGCTCGGGCACCACAACGGGCGGATGGACGCAGATCGATTCGATCGGCTTCAGGTGCAGGAAAAATTCCGACCCCTGGTTCACGACGACGTCGGTCTGCGTCAGCACGCCGATCGCGGCGCCATCCCGGACCACCACGAAGTGCCGCACGCCCGACTGCTTGAACTTCATCGCGGCTTCGCCCAGCGGCGTATCGGCCTCGAGCGTCAGCACCGGATGACTCATCACCTCGCTGACCGGCCTATCGAGTTCGCGCGGATCGTCGCCGGCCGACAGTGCATCATGCTCGGTCCAGATCCCGACGACCTCTTCATCCTGCATCACGACGATCGAGCTGCAACGTTCGGCGAACATGCGTCGCGCGACCTCCCGCACCGGCGTGGCGGGCGCGCAGGACAGAATCTGACGCGCAACGAGGCGCGCAATCGGAACATCGTAGCTGTTCGGATACATTCTCTAACCAAGACGAAAAATCCTCGCCGGCGCACGTCGATCCGGCAACCTTCGGGCTCGCCCGCGGCGGCAGGCAAGATACGATCTCACTTGCCCCGAATGGTTGCGTACTCATCGAACTCGCAAACGGGGAATCGACCCATCGCTTGAGGCGTCGTGGCGACGCGCGCGGCACTTTGACCCCGAGACCACGGCCGACGCCCCCTTGTCCGGCGAATCCACACGCCGGCGCACCGCCCTCTCAGGGGCAGCCGCCCTGAGTTAACGGCAGATTCGGACAAGAGTTGAGTGCCAGGACGACATCCGGGTTGCGCGGCGGCAAGTCGAGCGGCTGCGGGCAGGGTGACACGTGCCATCGTGTTCGGATCGACATCGCATGCTCCGCCGATCCCGCTCGCGGCGGGATCGACGCCGTCGGCGACTGCCGGGAAGTCTGGGCGATCGAGGCGAGAATATAGATCGGGCGGGAGAGCGCTTGCCGGCCAGTTCAGAGACGGTTTCAAAAAGGCCCAGTGAAGCTGTCAACTTTCGCGGCGAGCGGTTCGCCCCAGGCATTGGAGCAACCGGGATCGTGGAGATGGGCAAGCTCGTCATCGACGATGAATTGCCGACACTGATCGAGTCGTTACTACCGTCACCAGGCCGCAGCGCGAGAAGAACCCACGCCGCATGCCTGTTTCGAATCGCGCTGCGGCGGGCGGGCCCCACGCATGGTTACCTCGCCTGCCCGTGAGCCGACTTACGGAATCGGAACGGCTTGATCTTCCGGTTTGAAATGAAAATCGTAGTCGTCACTCATCGACTGCGGCGGGGTGATACGGACGATCGGGACGAAGCCGCCGTTGGTGACGTTGTAATAGTCTTTCTGATCCTTTTGCGCATTCGCGAGCGCTTGGCCACCGGGCTCCGAACCGTTCGCCACATAGAAGAACGATTGAATCGGTAGCTCTGCGGGATTGAGGTTTGCCGGCCACGCGGCGATCACGAGCTCATTGTGGTCGCGGAACTCGGTCTCGCCCAGTAGTTGCATTGCCCTGATCAACTGGTTAAATGCGCCAGTTGTATCACCAAAGGGTGAACCGTGCCGCACATCGAAACCGCATTGATAAAGGTTTCTATTACTTCCTGCAGGCGCCGCGTTCCAATCGTTCAACCATGCTTCAGCGGTAACGATTCCTTGCTGCTGACAAAGGACGCTCTGCGCAGGAAACGTCTGCGTCGGTCCGCACCCATGGTCCGTCGATCGGCGGTCGGTCCAGCCGTCCATGGGAAAAGCGCACAGTACCTCGAGCTTCGTTTTATCCGCCGGCCCCTTGTACGGGCCGAGAACCGGAAACAGCGTGAAGCCGTTCGAGCCGCCGTTCTTGAATCCGCCGAATTTTGCGTCTTTGCGAAGATAGGAAAACGAGACGCGACCGGTTGCCACGTCTTCAGGAGAAGGTTGCCACGAATAATAGCCTGGCCCCGGTACGGTTTCGCGAATGATGATACCGGTGCATAAAAATACGGGAGCGGTATTGCTGCCGCAGTCTCCGTGCGTATCCATGTATTGATGCCACATGTCGCGCGCCGTGTGGGCGGTTGCGGCGCTTAGCACCTCGGCGGCGTTGACCGAAGCGGACCAGATAAATGTCGCGACGAAGGCAAACCGATACAGCATCTTTCTCATCTATCTCCTCCACCTACTAAGCACTGGCTCTTTATGTTCGTCGTATCCATACGCCAGCATTTAATGGATGAACGGACGTTATTCCCAATCACTAAAGTGGGTAACTGTCATTTACGACAGTTGGGCACGATAGGTATTTGTGTCCTTAGAGACGGTCCCGTAAAGATCGGCCGGCCCGGTGAACGGTATTCCAGCAGATCAGGCCGCAGCCGAGTTCGAGGAACGCGCCGTGAATGCCGGTACGGTACCTCGCGATCACCGGCTCGATACCGCGATTGAGCAACGCTCGTCGATGTCGCTCGAAGTCTTAGCCGCGATCGGCGTAGGCCAAACGCGGTTCCGTGCAGCGGGTGGCCGCGCAATCGTGGAGTAGTATTCCCCCATGTCCAAGTCATTGCTCGGCCTCTGCGGCGCACCGCCAACCATCCGTGACGAGGGCGGCAAGCTCGTTAAAGGGTTTGGAAACCGCTTCAACGATACGTGTGGTGGCGTCGGCCGTGACAACGGCATTGATTGATGGGAATGCATCATGTCAGCTGATTGGAAGCACCGTGCCAGGCTATTTATCCAGCGTTTCTGGCAGCCGACCAGTGCATGCATGACCTGCATGCCGGGGAGCTGGGGCAGTATTACGAGCGTTGCCCACTGGACGATTGCATTTCATACAGGTCTGCTTACCGGGCTCCTGGCTGTACTTTTGACTTTCACGCCTGCGGCGAAACTCTACGAGCATCGATACGGCAATGCGCTGGTCGTTGGCTTCCTGACAACGCTAGGCGACGCCTACTCGCATACGAGTCACTACCGTATCCCCTATGTCGAGCACATCTTGACGGGTGCAATTTCAGGTCTCTTGACGCTGGTGGCCTCATATCTTTTCGAAGACCGCGCGCGACGCCTTCGGGCGGTATGGGCCCGAGTTTTCGGATAGCTTATCCGGTGACTTTCTGAACCCTCCTGGCCGAGCGGAAAGAGGCTCCCCGGTGTGGATACGCTTCATGATTGGGCGACTGCGTATGGACAACGGGAGTTCGCGGCCGTTACATGCCCCAGCGTCAGGGTGCGGCCACGAGCGGTCATAGCCGTAAAGCGCAAAATGTTCTCCATAGCGGTCGTGGGTGGCGTCTATTTCGGACAAAAACAGTGCCCCACGCAGTGCACAATCCGGGATCGTCGCACGTTGATCAGCCTTTCCGATATTGTCTCGAGCCTCGTCGCTCGAGGGTCATGTTATGTCGACGAGGATTCTGCGGCCTTGGCCAGCTTCGCCATTGCCTTCCTTGCCGAACGAAGTTGTTCATCGCCCATCCGACGGGCGAGTTCTGCCTTGGCCCAATTCCACACCGGGAACGCGTCGACCATGAGTTGACGCCCCGATGTCGTCAGAACCAGCCGCTTTCCAGCGCGACCACGTCCGCCTGTCGCGCTGACCAAATCTCTGCTCTCCAGATTCTGAACATTCCGGCTGAGGGTAGTCGGATCGACCCCGGCACTATCGGCAAGCTCGACGAGCGTCGCCCCTTCGGCCGCACCGATCCCAACCAAGAGGCTGAATTGCTCGGCCGTCAGCCCGAGCGGCTTGAAGCAGGCATTGTAGTAGCGCGTTAGTGCACGCGCCGTTGCACGAGCCTGGAAGCCCGGACACTCCGCTGCGACGTCTTTCAAAGATTCTGGATCAAAACCGTTCACGTCTACCTCGTTGACAGCACTATCCTTGCATAATAATGTATATGCATTATTAGTGAGGGCACAATGCCAGCATACGTACACGTCAACCTACGCGTCATCGACTCCGCCAAGCAGGCCGCGCTCGCTCCACGTTTTCAGGCGGCGCTAACAGAGGCGGGCGGGAAGATCCTGCATTTCGGTCCTGTTGCGCAGATTCTAGAGGGGGATGAGGCGCCGCTGCCGATGGCCGGCGTGTTTGAGTTTCCGACTCTCGCCCAGGCGCTGGCCTTCTACAATTCCGAGAGGTATGCGCCGATCAAGGCCGAACGTCGGGAAGCCCAGCAAGCGCGGATGTTCATAGTCGAAACGCACTCGTGAGTGACCGCTTTCGGAAGGCGTGACGGTCCAGATTGGGTCGAACCGCGACATCCGCGAAAAACCATTCTTTCGAAACGAAGGCTTGTCGAAAGAAATCCGCTCCGCTAGACTGCTCTTCGTCTTTGGGGAGTAGCCTGCTTTCCGCCCCGCGGAAAGCGAACGCGTCAACACACTCGGCTTTCGGCCGTGGCGCGTTCGGCCGATTCGGTCTGGCGAGACCATGGGCGCATCGCGTCGTTCCTGGTCGGACGTCGGCGGATGTGCCATGGTTCGTCAGCGTCCGACCACGGAGTCCCCATGTTCCTCCCAGCCGTTCCCCCGCGCCCCATCGCCCGCTACGCACCAGCCTGCGGAGGTGCCGCATGACTTTCATGTTCGTCGAACTGGCGTTCATGCTGATCGTGATCCTCGTGGCCGCCGAACTCTTCACCAATGCGCTCGAACATCTCGGCGAACGTCTGAAGATTTCCGAAGGCGTGACCGGTTCGCTGTTCGCGGCCGTCGGCACCGCGCTGCCCGAAACGATGGTGCCGCTGCTCGCGCTGGCCGGCGGCACGGCGAACCAGGCGGTGAACGAGGAAATCGGCGTCGGCGCGATTCTCGGCGCGCCGCTGATGCTCGCGACGCTCACCACCTTCCTGATGACGCTCGCCGTGATCCGCTCGCGCGGCCTGCGCGGCACGATCGCGCCCGAACGCACGGGTTTCGTGCGCGACATGAACTACTTCCTGGCCGCGTTCTCGCTGGCGACCGCGGCGATGTTCGTCCCGCATCACGACTGGGCCGTGCGCGCGCTGCTTTCCGCGATGCTGGTCGGCATCTACGTGATGTACGTCGTGATGACGTTCCGCGCGTCGAACCAGCTCGTCGATGCCGGGCACGGCACCGAGGCGCCGCATACGATGTTCCTGGCGCGCACGGGCCTGCCGACCAACCTGGCGACCATCGCGCTGCAGTTGCTGCTTGGCGTCGCGCTGCTGGTCGGCGGTGCGAAGGGCTTCATTCATGGCGTGGAGGGCGTGTCGCACGTGCTCGGCATATCGGCGCTGCTGCTGTCGCTGATCATCGTGCCGATTGCCACGGAATTGCCGGAGAAGGTCAACAGCGTGCTGTGGATCCGCCGCAAGAAGGATACGCTCGCGTTCGGCAACATCACCGGCGCGATGGTGTTCCAGGGCACGTTGCTGCCGGCGATCGGCATCATGCTGACGCCGTGGGAACCGCGCCTCGAAGTGCTGACCGGCGTGATCATTACGCTCGCGGCGGCGGCGTGGCTGCGCGTCAATGCCCGCCCGCGCGGGCTCGCGATCTGGGCGTTGCTGGCGAACGGCGCGGGTTATGTGGTGTATCTGTTCCTGACGCTGGCGCGCTGACGCCGGAATCGGGCGCATTGCCCGATACGCACACGCGCGCGGACGCGGCAACGTCCGCCGCGTCCGCGCGATGCGCTTCACTGCATTGACGCGGGCGAAAGCAACACCCGCACCCGGACGATCAGGATGCCTTCACCAGCTTGACGATCGTCATCGTGCCGTTGACGTTCTCGATCCGGACCTTGACCTTGTCGCCCACATGCACCTGCGCGAGCATGGCCGCGTCCTTCGCCTTGAACGCCATCGTCATCGGCGGCATCCCGACGTTGTCGAGCGCGCCGTGCTTCAGCGTGACCTTGCCGGTCGCGGCATCGACCTTCTTCACTTCGGCATCGGTCAGCGCGGCATTCGACTCGGCCGAGCCAACGGACGACATCTTCATGCCGGACATGTCCATGCCCGACATGTCGCCGGCGGCAAAGGCCGGCGTTGCAAGAGCGCCGATCGCGAGAACGGCAGCGGTGGTAGCAATCAGTTTCTTCATCGTGATTCTCCGGTTTGGGTGGATGGCACGTTCATGCCGTGAGGAACTGCATCGGAATGCCGCGCATCGCTCGCGCTTCGCACACGACGGCGCTGAAGCAGAAGCCACGCGGCGGGAATGACGAACATCGACAGCAGCGGCGCGGTGACCATGCCGCCGACCATCGGCGCGGCGATGCGCTGCATGACTTCGGAACCTGCGCCGTGCCCGACCATGATCGGCACGAGGCCGGCGAGCACGACGGCAACCGTCATCGCCTTCGGCCGCACGCGCAGCACCGCGCCTTCGCGAATCGAGTCGAGCAGCAACGCATCGGTCAGCGGTTCGCCGGCGTCGAGCCGGCGCGCCAGCGCGCCCTTCAGGTAAAGCAGCATCACGACGCCGAACTCGGCGGCCACGCCTGCCAGCGCGATAAAGCCCACCGACGTCGCGACGGACACCGCATGGCCGAGCGCCCACACGAGCCAGAAGCCGCCGACCAGTGCGAACGGCACCGTCGACATCAGCAGCAGCGCGTCGGCCGCCGAGCCGAACGTGAGGAACAGCAGCAGAAAGATCACGACGAGCGTCACCGGCACGACGGTGCGCAGCGTCGCCGCCGCGCGTTCGAGATACTCGAACTGCCCCGACCACGCGATCGAATAGCCGGGCGGCAATGCGACCTGTTGCGCGACGGCCTGCTGCATCGCGCGAACCGCCGTGCTCAGATCCGTGCCGCGAAGGTCGACATACACGTAGCCGGACAGCCGCGCGTTTTCGCTGCGGATCATCGGCGGACCATCGGCGATCGCGATGCGCGCGACATCGCCGAGGCGGATCTGCGCGCCGCGTGCCGTGACGACCGGCAGTTGCCGCAAGTTCTCGAGCGAATCGCGGATCTCGCGCGGATAGCGGATGTTGATCGGAAAGCGCTCGCGCCCCGCGATCACTTCGCCGACATCGTCGCCGCCGACCGCCGACGACACGACCGACTGGATATCGGCGACCGACAGCCCGTAGCGCGCGGCGGCGAGCCGGTCGATATCGACGTCGATGTAGCGGCCGCCGTTCAGCCGCTCCGCGAGCGCGGACGTGACGCCCGGCACGTGCTTCACAGCTGCCTCGACCTGCGTCGCGATCGCGTCGATCTCCTTCAGGTCCGGCCCGGAGATCTTCACGCCGACCGGCGTCTTGATGCCGGTGGACAGCATGTCGAGCCGGTTGCGGATCGGCGGCACCCACACGTTCGACAGGCCCGGCACCTTCACCGTGCGATCGAGTTCGTCGACGAGCTTCTCCGGCGTCATGCCGGGCCGCCATGCGCTGCGCGGCTTGAAGCGGATCGTCGTCTCGAACATCTCGAGCGGCGCCGGGTCGGTCGCGGTATCCGCGCGTCCCGATTTGCCGAACACGGTGTCGACCTCGGGCACGGTCTTGATCAGCCGGTCGGTCTGCTGCAGCAGCTCGCTCGCCTTGTCGGCCGAGATGCCGGGCAGCGCAGTCGGCATGTACAGCAGGTCGCCTTCGTCGAGCGGCGGCATGAATTCGCCGCCGAGCCGCGACAACGGCACGGCCGTCAGCACGAGCGCGACGATGGCGACGCCGATCGCTAACCACGGGCGCCGCAGCGTCGCTTCGAGCAGCGGCCGGTAGAGCCGGATCAGCACGCGGTTGATCGGGTTCACGTGCTCGTGCGGAATGCGGCCGCGCACGAGATAGCCCATCAGCACGGGCACCAGCGTGACCGACAAGCCGGCGGCCGCGGCGATCGTGTAGGTCTTCGTGAACGCCAGCGGCGCGAACAGCTTGCCCTCCTGCCCTTCCAGCGAAAACACCGGAACGAACGACAGCGTGATGATCAGCAGCGAGAAGAACAGCGCCGGCCCGACTTCCGCAGCCGACGCCGCGACGAGTTCCCAGCGGCGCGCGGCCGTGATCGACTCGCCGGGATGCGCGTGGTCGTATGCTTCCAGATGCTTGTGTGCGTTCTCGATCATCACGATCGCCGCATCGATCATCGCGCCGATCGCGATCGCGATCCCGCCGAGCGACATCAGGTTCGCGTTCACGCCCTGGTAGCGCATCACGATGAACGCGGCCAGCACGCCGAGCGGCAGCGACAGGATCGCGACGAACGCGCTGCGCAGATGGAACAGGAACACCGCGCAGACGATGCCGACGATCACGAATTCCTCGATCAGCTTGTCCTTCAGGTTGCCCACCGCGCGCTCGATCAGTTGCGAACGATCGTAGGTCGTGACGATCTCGACGCCGGGCGGCAGCGAACGCTTCAGGTCGGCGAGCTTCGCCTTCACCGCGTCGATCGTCGTCAGCGCGTTCTTGCCCGAGCGCATTACGATGACGCCGCCCGTCACCTCGCCCTGCCCGTTCAGCTCCGCGATCCCGCGCCGCATCGCCGGACCGACCTGGATGCGCGCGACGTCGCCGAGCAGCACCGGCGTGCCCGCGTCGTCGGTGCGCAGCACGACGCGCCGGAAATCGTCGAGCGTGCGCAGGTAGCCGGACGAACGCACCATGTACTCCGACTCGGCCAGCTCGACGACCGATCCGCCGGACTCCTGATTGGCCTGGCGAAGCGCGTCCGCCACCGCCGCCTGCGTGATCCCGTACGCGCGCAGCTTGTCGGGATCGAGCACGACCTGGTACTGGCGCACCATGCCGCCGATGCTCGCGACTTCGGATACGTCCAGCACCGCCTTCAGCTCGAACTTCAGGAACCAGTCGTTGAGCGCGCGCAGTTGCCCGAGATCGTGACGGCCGGTGCGGTCGACGAGCGCGTACTCGTACACCCAGCCGACGCCGGTCGCATCCGGCCCGAGCGACACGGCAGCGCCGGCCGGCAGCCGGCTCTGTACCTGGCTCAGGTATTCGAGCACGCGCGAACGCGCCCAGTACGGATCGGTGCGGTCGTCGAACAGCACATAGACGAACGCGTCGCCGAACGACGAGTACGCGCGGACGGTTTTCGCGCCGGGCACGCCGAGCAGCGTCGTCGTCAGCGGATAGGTCACCTGATCCTCGACGACCCGTGGCGCCTTGCCCGGATACGACGCCTTCACGATCACCTGCGTGTCCGACAGGTCGGGCAACGCATCGAGCGGCGTCTGCCGCAGCGAATGAACGCCCCATGCGGCGATCAACACGGTGGCCAGCAGCACGAGAAAACGGTTGCGGACGGACCAGCGAATGATGCGCGCGATCATTGCCCACCTCCTTGCGGCTCGACCTTCGTCAGCCGGTAGCCGTCGTCGGTCTGCGTGAACGCGAAACGCACCGTCTGGCCCGGCTTCACGTCCGGGAACGCCTGTGCCGACGGCTTGCCGAACGCCATCGTCATCGCGCCCCAGCCGAGCGCCGGAACAGGTTGATGCGAAAACGTGATGTCGTCGGCAGTGATCTTCTCGACCTTGCCGGTGGTTTCGTAGATCGGCGCGGCGGCGGCGGACGATGCCGGCGTGCTTGCTCCCGCGGCCTGCTCCAGCTTCGGCAGCACGCTTTTCAAGCTGGCTTCCGAATCGATCAGGAACTGCCCCGATGCGACGACCGTATCGCCTTCGTTCAACCCGTCGAGCACTTCCGTGTCGCCGCCCGCGTCGTTGCCGACCGTCACCGACACCGGCTGAAGCCTGCCGTCGCCGTTCTTCACGATGACGATCGTGCGCTTGCCGGTCGCGATCACCGCTTCGGCCGGCACGAGCAGGCGCGACACCGACTCCTTCGCGGCGACGCGCACGCGCATCAGCATGCCTGGCGTGAGCTTCAGCGCTGCGTTGTCGATCTCCACGCGCGCCTGCAGCGTGCGGCTGCCCGTGCTGATGCCGGGCAGCACTTCGCGGATGCGCCCGGTGAAGTGCCGCGCCGGATCGCCCGCGAACGTCGCGTCGACCGACATCCCCGGCTGCACGTTCAGCGCGAGCGCTTCCGGCACCTCGACGACGAGCCACAGCGTCGACAGCCCGGCGATCTTCGCGAGCGTCTGCCCGGGCGCGACCATCGCGCCGTCGCGCACGTTCAACTCGCTGACGACACCGGTTTCCGGCGCGGTCAGCACGACGTGCGTCTGCGCGCGGCCGGTGCGATCGAGATTCGCGATCATGCCGTCGGGAATCGACAGCGCCCGCATGCGCGCACGCGACGCATCGAGCAGGCTGCCGTCCATCCCGCCGCGCTTGAGCGCGAGATATTCCTCCTGCGGCGCGAGCCAGTCCGGCACGAACAGCGACGCGACCGGCGCGCCCTTCGCGATGCGCTGCATCGGCGCGCGCGCATAGAGACGGTCGATGTAACCGGTGACGCGCGACTGAACGACATCAGCGCGCGATTCGTCGAACTGCGTGGTGCCCACCGCATCGAATCCGGCCGCGGTCTGCTGCCGGCGTACGGTCGCGTAGCGAATGCCGAGGTTCTGCTGCAGGCCCGGATCGATCCGGATACCTGACGAACCACCGCCTTCATCCGCATAGACGGGCTGCAACTGCATGTCCATGAACGGCGATTTGCCCGGCTTGTCGAAGTGCTGGTTCGGCACCATCGGGTCGTGCCAGTACAGCACCTTGCGTCCCGCCTTTGGATCGGTCTCGCCGGCTGGTGCGACAGCGGACGCTGCGACCGCCCCCGCGCCGCCCGCCGCATGGCGGACGCCCGCGAAATAGCCGGCGCCGAGCAGCGCCGCGCCGGCGAACGTCATCAGCACCGCGCGCGCCAGTGATTGCTTCGTCATGAGGTTCTCCTTCACTGCGCGGCGGCCAGCGTCGCCGGCACGACCTGATATTCGAGCTGCGCCCAGGTCTGCGACACGTCGCGCCTGAGATCGAGCACCTGCAACTGCGCTTCCAGTTGCGCACGCCGCGCGGCGAACGTGTCGGCAAGCGAACCCGTGCCGGCCCGGTAGGCGGCATTGGCGAGCAGCACGCGCTGATCGGCGACGGGCAGCAGCGCCGCGCTCAGGTTCGCGATGCGTTCGCGGCCGTTCGCCAGCGTTTCGGACTGCGTGCGAATATCGGCCTGCACCTGACGCAGCGTGTCCTCGTACATCAGCCGCGCCTTCGTCGCGAGCGCGGCCTTCTCGGCGACGTCGCGGTTCTGGCGGTTCTTGCGGTTGAGCGGCAACGGGATCGAGACGCCGACCGACACCATGTTCGAATACGCACCGCCGCGCTGCTGGTACGCGATTTCCCACGTCCAGTTCGGGCTGCGCTCGCTGTTCGCGACCGCGGTGTCGGCTTCGGCGACCGCGATGTCGCCTGCGGCGGCGACGAGCGCCGGTTGCGACAGACGCAGTTCGTCCGGCGGCAGCGACGACACGAAGGATTCGGGCGCGGGTGGCGTGCCCGTCACGTCCGCAACCGGCGCGGCCGTCCAGCGGGCAAGCGCGATGAGTGCGGAGCGATACGCCTGCTGCGCCTTGAGCACCTGATCCTGCGTTTGCGCGAGCATCGCGCGGGCCTGCACGACATCGCCCGCGCTCGCCTTCGCGCCGCGATACGACGCCTGCGTCGCGTCGAGTTCATGGTTCATGTGCGCGAGCAGCGCCTGCTGAAGCGCGAGCGCCTGCTTTGCATAGACGGCATCGAGCCAGGCCGTCGCGGTCTGCCGTCGCACGGCGGCGAGCTGCACGAGATACCCCGCACGTTCGCGGCCTACCTGCTCGTCGGCCAGCGCCGAGCGCAGCCGCCGCTTGTCGCCGGACACCCATTCCTGCTCGATGCCGATGCGACGCATCGTCATGAAGTCCTGGCCGACGGTGAAGCGTTGCCCGCCGTTGACCGGCAGGTTGTCGATGCCGGCCTTGAGCATCGGGTCCGGCAACTGGCCGGCCTTGACGGCTGCTTCCGAACTCGCGCGCACCGAAGCCTGCGCGGCCTGCATCGACGCGGAACGATCGGTCGCGGACTGCAGCGCGGCGTCCAGCGTGAACGGCGACTGCTGCGCGTGAACGGCGCCCGCCGCCAGCAGCGCGGCCCACAGCACGGGCGCGCGCCGACACGCACGCCGCATGCGCGGCGTGCCGAAATCGAATGACATGGTCTAACCCCAACGTCGGAACCCAAAGGGATTCCACGTCCTGAGCACAGGACGAACCTCACCGCCTGGGCGGTGAACCGGTCGGATGGGATCAGCTAATGCGTGGAGGGCGCCACAACCCGCTCGGGTCGCGGACCGGGACGGACTGCGTGTAGTGGAAGACGATCGTGCTGGCGAATGCAGCGGGACGGGTCACGTCGGCGCGGGCGGCAGGGTGATAGAGACTGCCGAACTGGCATTGGGCCGTCACCTTGCAGGCCATGCCCTTGGCTTTGGCCTTCGCTTTCGCGCTGTCGGTGGCGGGCGACTTCATCGAATCGCAATAGCTCATGTCGGCGGACGTCTTCATGCCTGTATCCGCTTCCATCGACATCGTATGCTGCATCGGACATTCACCGGTCAGGCCGCTGGCTGCCAGCCCGCTGATGGGCAGCACCGCGCAAAGCAGCAGCAGGATGAAGGTCCGAAGCAGTTTCATGGCGGCGATTATAGCGCGGCATTTTGCTGCGTGGCGGCGCCTCGATAGCGCGAAACGGTCGCGGTGCAACGGGATGACGCGCCGTATCCGTGACCGTGCCGCCGTCGTCGCCGTCGCCGCGCGCTACCGCGACAGGCCGTCCGCCGCCAGCACGGCCTGCACCGCCGGCCGTTCCCGCACGCGCTCGTACCACGCCCGCAGATGCGCATACCGGCTCAGGTCGATATCCGCGTTGTACACCGAGCGCATCCAGTCGGCCTTGCCCCAGCCGGTCAGCGCGAACAGGTACGCATCCGCGACTGTGAACGTGTCGCCCGTGACGAACGCGTTGCCGTCGAGCTGACGGTCGATCCATGCAAAGCGGCTGTCGAGCTTCTGCCGCGCCGGCTCTACGTACTTCCCCGCCTGCACCGCATATAGCAGCGGGATGAAACCCTTGTGGATCTCGGTGCCGAGGAAGTTGAGCCATTCCATCAGCCGGTAGCGCGCGAGCGTGCCGTACGCGGGCGCGAGCGCGGCTTCCGGGCGCAGATCCGCGAGATACTGCGCGATCACCGGCCCTTCGCGCAGCATCGTGCCTTCGTCGAGTTCGAGCAGCGGCACGTAGCCGAGTTCGGTCACGTCATAGTAGTTGCGTCCGCCTTCGACGACATGCTTGCGCGCGTCGACATCGATGATCTGCGCGTCGATGTCGCCTTCGTGCAGCACGATGCGGATCGCCTGCGAACAGCTGCCGGGAGCGTGATAGAGCTTCATGCGTTTCCTTCGTTGGTTGTCCGTGTATCGATTCGCCGCGACGCGGGCGCTAATATCTCGCATCGGCGCATGGCCGGGAAGACGGCAGTCGTTTGTGCCGTAGTCACAAAAAATTTACCGACCAGGGTTCAGCAGGATGAAAACGAGTGCGACAGGATGTTCCGTTGAAGAAGCGATGCGCCTGCTCGGCGGCCGCTGGCGGCTGCTGCTGGCGTCGTATCTGCTCGACGGGCCGCGGCGCTTCAGCGACCTGCGCCGCGACATGCCGGGCATCTCGCAGCGCATGCTGACGCTCGACCTGCGCGCGCTGGAAGACGCGGGGCTCGTGCGGCGGACCGTCTATCCGGAAGTGCCGGTGCGCGTCGAGTACGATCTGACCGCGGACGGCGACCGGCTGCGGCCGGTGGTCGAAGTGATGCGCGAATTCGGGCTGTGGCTGAAGGCGCGCGATGCCGACGCGTCGTGCGATACCGGCGTGGCGCCCGAAGCCGCGGCTGCGATCGAAACTGCAAGCCGCTCACCCCAATAACCTATTACGCAGGAACCTACGTTCATGGACCTTCACGCTACCGTCGGCGCGGCAACGTCCGACCTCGACGACGACGAAAGCTTCGCCAACATCTACTGTCACGACGCGGAGCAGGACTATTGCTTCGCGCTGTCGCGCTTTCCGGACGACACGCTGATCGAAGTGATGGTGCGCGACCAGATCAATATGCGCGTCAAGGATCTGTCGGTACGCCTGACGGACGACACGATCGACGTCGAGATCGAACCGGGCATCGCCGCGCGTCTCGACGGTCAAACACGCTATGTGATCCATCTCGCGCCCGGCCAGTACGATCCGGTCACACTGCGCGCCGCGCTGAAGGAGATCTTCGTCGGCAAGAGCGGTTATCGCGACGACAGCGCGGGCGGTTAGTCGATCGCCTGCACGCCGGCGCGGTGCAGGGCTGGGTCAACGCGAAGGAAGCGGCGACCAACTGATGCACGATGCGGCGCCACCGCCGCGCTCTCCCACATATTGAACACTCGACTTCCTATTAATAGGGATGCCTGTCCAAATGTTGACGCGATTCGCTCCACGGCTCTAACGTTCGCCCCAACGCCCTTCGATTCGGCCGCACCCCGCTCGCGGGCGCCGGCCGGGCACCGAACACAGGAGACGACCAATCCACGTCACGCACCCACGCCAATCCGCCGGAGCGGCCGCTCGTGCGAAAGTCGCGGGGACACCTGCCGGTGTTTCCCCTTAATGACGTTTTTCACCGCAATCGCTACAATCCCGCCGCTTCTCACCGGGGAACCGCATGCTGCCGAACGTGAACCCCTTCCACCGCGACAACGACCGCTTCAACGTGTCGTTCAAGGCGCTGGGCGAGCTGATCGAGACGGTCGGCACGCCGCACTTCGTGCCGAGCCTCACGCAACTGCTGAACGACGTGGTGCCGCTCGACGTCGTGCACGTCGAACGCTCGCGCGTCGACGGCACGATGCCCACCGGCTACCGATGCGAATGGATCGGCAGCAGCGGCATCGGCACCGCGACGTCGGACATCTCGGACGTGATGACGCTCTACTACGAGCGCTTTCTCGACAGCGATCCGCTGTTCGCGGGGCTGCGCGGCAAGACGGGCACGATGCTCGTCGTGCGCGACATCGCGGCGATCCCGCCCGGCGAATTCCGCCAACGGCTGTTCGACGACGTGCATATCGGCCACGAATGCGTGCTTGCGCGCGGCACGCGCTATTCGCAGCATTCGATCGCGCTGGAGCGCGGCCGCGACCGGCCGCCGTTCACGCTCGCCGAGATGAACCGCTTCCGCAGCATCAGCGACGTGCTGTTCCCGCTGCTCGAACTGCATGCGTCGACCACCGCCGTGCGGCGCGTCGCGCATCCGGCGACCGAAGTCCATCCGCTCGCGCAGTTCGATGCGCGGATCGCGGCTGACGGCGTGAAGCTGTCGAAGCGCGAATACGAAACCTGCAAGCACCTGATCTCCGGCAAGACGGTGCCGGAAACCGCCGGGATCCTCGGCGTGCGCGTCGCGTCGGCCGAGTCGTACGTGAAGCGCGCATTCGCGAAGCTAGGCGTGCGCACGAAACGCGAGCTCGCTGCGTGGGGTTCGGCCACCACCGCGTTCCCTTCCGCCGGATAGCACGACGGCGCCGCGCCAGATCCGCACCGAATCCGTGCTGCTGCGCCCGTACGACATGGCCACGCGCGCAGCGCCGTCATTGTCGATGGGCCGCCGCTTCCGCCTCGGTATCGTGATACTCGGTAAACGCCGTGATCTTTCCGTTTTCGATCGTGAACAGATGCACCCACTCGTCCTCGTACGTGCGCCCGGTCGAGTGGACATACCAGCGTTGTGCGCCGAGCACGACGACCCGGTTGCCGCTGGCGATGAACTCGAGCGGCTCGAACCGCTCCACGGTCTGCGTCGACGCAAGCGCCCCGAAGAACGCCGCGACCTCTTGAGGCCCATGTCGTCTGCCAGCGAACGGAATGATGCCGGTCGGCCCTGGTATGAACCAGTCGACGCTTTCGGAAAGCGTCTGCAGGATGCCGTCGATATCGGCCCTGCCGAACGCCGCGTACGCCTGCTGCACCAGTTGAACGTTGCTTTGCTCGGTCATCGTGCCCTCCCGTCATCGCCGGTTGCAGCGTTGCGGCGCGAAGCCCGGGCTGCAGTCATTTCAGCATAGTCGAACCGCAGCGCGACACACTTAGGGTTGGCGAGCAATCGAGCGGCGCCGATTTGATATGAGCAATCAGGGACCGCTATCCTGCCGCGACGATGACATGCGCCGGAATCTTGCCAGCCACCGGCCCGTCGCCAGCGTCATTGCCGCATCACTTGCGCGTCGCCACGATGAACAGGCGCGGGAACGGCAGCAGCACGGTGCCGTCGTCGAGTGCCGGATAGCCGTTCGGCCCGGCAAGCGCATCACGATAGCGCGCAAGGAACGCACGCTGTTCGCCGTCGTCGAGCGCCGCGAGGAACGGCCGCAGCGCACTGCCCTTGAACCATTCGACAACCGCGTCCGCGCCGCCGCGCAGCGGGTGGTAGTAGGTCGTGCGCCACACGTCGACGCGCGAACACAACGGCGACAGCAGCGCGTAGTAGTAACGCGCGTCGAACCGTTCGGTGCGCGCCGCGCCTTTCAGCTTGTCGGCCCACGGCCCGGCCGCGGCGACTTCGCGCATCAGCCGGTGCGCGGGTTCGTCGAGATTGTCGGGCATCTGCACCGCGAGATGGCCGCCCGGCGCGAGCCGGCGGACGAGCATCGGAAACAGCGTGTCGTGCGCGGGCACCCATTGCAGCACCGCGTTCGACAGGATCAGGTCATAGCCACCCGGATCGTCCCACGCGGCCACATCGGCGATATCGAAACGCAGTGCCGGCAGGCGCTTGCGTGCGGCCGCGATCATGTCCGCCGATGCGTCGATCCCGTGGATCGTCGCGTCGGGTGCGCGTGCGATCAGCGCTTCCGTCGAATTGCCGGGCCCGCAGCCGATGTCGATCGCCGTGCGGATCGGCGTGCGCGGCACGGCGGCCAGCAGGTCGCGCACCGGCCGCGTGCGTTCGTCCTCGAATTGCACGTACTGGCTCGCGTATTGATCGAGTGGGGTCGTCACGATGGTTCTCCTTGTCGGCATGGTCGGCGTCGCCGAATTCGGGTGCGGGATGCATGCGGCCGCCGATGCAGCGCATTCTGCGACTGGCGCAGCGCTTCAGTAAAATGAATTTAATATCGCTATTGATTCAAATTTCTGATGAAGATCGATACGCTCGGTGTACAGGCTTTCGTCGCGATCGCCGACGGCGGCAGCTTCCGGCAGGCGGCCGACACGCTGCACGTGACGCAAACGGCAATCACGCAGCGGCTGCGCAAGCTCGAGTCGTTTCTCGGCGTCGCGCTGGTCGAACGCACGACGCGCCGCACCACGCTGACCGAGATCGGCCTGCGCTTCCTGCCGCAGGCGCGGCGGCTGCTGAACGAACTGTCCGATGCGCTGACCGAAATCCGCGAGACCGGGCTGAGCCAGCGCGGCGACGTCACGATCGCGTGCGTGCCGACGGTCGGCGTGCAATACCTGCCGCGCATCCTGCGCGCGTTCTCCGGGCACCGGCCGCACGATCGCGTGAAGATCCTCGATCACGCGTCGGCGTCGGTGCTGCAGGCCGTGCTGCGCCGCGAAGCCGAATTCGGCATCAGCATCGCCGGCGACCAGCACCCCGAACTCGTCAGCGTGCCGCTCACGCACGACCCGTATGTGCTTGTCTGCCGCGACGATCATCCGCTCGCGAAGCGGCGGCGCATCCGCTGGGCGGCACTGCAACCGCATCCGCTGATCTTCGCCGGCGAAGTGAGCGGCAATCGCGGGCTGCTCGAAGGCGCGCTGAAGACCAGCGGCGTGTCGCTGCATTCGTTCTACGAGGTGCAGCGCAGCTCGACCGCGCTCGGGCTCGTCGCCGAAGGGCTCGGTGCAGCCGTGGTGCCGAAGCTCGCAATCCAGAAGAACGCGTATCCGATGATCCGCACGATCGAGCTCGTCGAGCCGTCGGTATCCCGCACGCTCGTGCTCGTCACGCGCAAGAGCGCGCAACTGTCGCCCGCGGCGCGGGCGCTCTACGACATGATCGTCGAACGCGCGACGCCTGGGCGGTGATTCGCGAGCAGGATGGGCATTGCGCTTGCCGCCACCGCCTGCGATGTCGGCGGATGTCAGGAACAGGCTCGTAACCGCGACAACGCGCTCAAAGCGTCTTGACCATGAACACGCGCGCGGTCCCTTCCGGCTCGCACGGCACTTCGCCGAAGGTCTCGTAACCCTGCTTCCGGTAGAAGTCAGGCGCCTGGAACGAGATCGTGTACAGCACCGCGCGTGCGCACCCGCGCCGTTTCGCTTCCGCTTCGGCCTCGCGCAGCAGCCGGCTGCCGAATCCGCCGCCGCGCAGCGATTCGGGCAGGTAGAACAGATCGATGAAGAACAGGCCGAGCGAAGTCCGGCCGGTGAGGCCGCCCAATACCTCGCCGGTCGCGGGATCGGTCACGTAGACGTCGAGCGCGGCCGCATCGGCGCGCCCCGTCATCGCGTGGTTGAATTCGCCGAGCTTGCGGCTGATGAAGTCTCGTGCGGCCGGCTGCTCGGTGTCGGTCAATTGAAGGGTGACGTCGGGATGGGCTGTCATCGGGCGAACGCGTGCGTGAAAAGGCCGCCGGGCGTGCAGCACCCTGCGGGCGTCGCACGACTATAGCGCGTCGCCCGCGCATCGGCATGCGGCCGAATCGAGTGCAACCGGCGCTGCCGCTGCAACAGCACAAACGGCGGGCGCATCGCGCGCCCGCCGCTTTGTTGCACGTTGTCGCGTTGCGTCGGCACACGCCACCGCGAACGCCGCCTTCATGTCGATCACGCTGCGCCGCTCGCGCACGACATACCCGGCGGCACGAAAGCCGCCGGGCGAACCGATGGATGGGGAAAACGCGCAGCCGAGGCGGCTACGCCGTGCGACCTGTGCATCGCGCGGATCACGTCACTTCGCGTTCAGTTTCTGCCAGCGCCGATAGACGCCGATCGCGTCGCCGTGCTTCTGCTGCACCATCGGCAGCCGCCGCTCGCCGATCGGCTTCGCATACTCGGCATAAAACGTGTCGAGCTCGAAGTACTTGCGGTCGTCGCGGTAGAACGGCGCGTAGTCCTCGCGCGTCGTGATGTAGATCACGCGCTTCGGGCTGCAGTAGTACAGCGATCCGAGGCACATCGGGCACGGGCTCGCGAGGATGTAGATCTCGCAGTCGGTCAGGTGTTCGGTGCCGAGCTTGCGGCACGCATCGCGCACCGCGAGGATCTCCGCATGCGCGGTCGGGTCGCTGGTCTGCGCGACGAGGTTCGGGCTCTCCGCGACGATCTCGCCGTCGCGGACGATCACCGTCGCGAACGGGCGTCCGCCCTCTTCCACGTTCTTCATCGCGAGATCGATCGTGCGTTTCACAAAATCCATGACTGTGTCCTCATTGAAACGGAATGGCGGGAACGTGCGCGGCGCTGCCGGTCCGCGGCACCGCGCCGGCGTCCGAACAGTCAGAACGGCTTGGTCGGCAGGTACTTGCCGTCGAGCGTGATCACCGCGCGCGAACCGCCTTCGGGATCGTCGACCTTCTTCACGTCGAGCCGGAAATTGATCGCGCTGATGATGCCGTCGCCGAACTTCTCGTGGACGAGCGCCTTCAGCGTCGTGCCGTACACCTGCAGCATTTCGTAGAAGCGGTAAATGGTCGGGTCGGTCGGCACGCGATCGTCGATGCTGCCGCGCAGCGGGATCGTCTGCAGCAGCAGCACCGCGTCGTCGTCGAGGCCGAGCTTGTCGGCAACGACGCGCGCGGCGCCAGCCGGCAGCGCGTGCTGGCCGAGCAGCGCGGCCGTGACGAACGCTTCGCTCAGGCCCGTGCCTTCGGTGAGCTGCGCGAACGACAGGTTCTTGCGCGCCTTCGCGAGAACGACGGCCTCCGCAAGCGCATGGCGGGCGGTCTGACTGTGCTGGGACTGGATCATGGCAATACCTCGTGGTTGGGTAGGAACGGTTCAGGCCGCGGCGGGAAGCGTCGCGGGTGTGGCGCGGACGTCGGGATGGTCCGCCAGGGAGACGAACCGGCCGGTCGCGCCGTCGTGGGCGTCGATGCAGCCTGATTCGATGTCGTAGACCCAGCCGTGCAGCGCAAGACGCCCTTCTTCGAGCGCGAGCCGCACGGCAGGGTGCGTCTTCAGGTTCGCGAGTTGCGCGACGACGTTCTCGCGCACCATCGAGTCGATCCGCTCGCGTTCGCTGCGATGCGTGCGCGCCTCGTTCACGACGCGCGCCGAATCGGCGTAGCGCAGCCAGTGGCCGACGGCCGGCATGTGATCCATGCACTGGCAGGTCGCGATCGCGGTCATCGCGCCGCAATCGGAATGCCCGCAGATCACGACGTCGGTCACGCGCAGCGCGGCCACCGCGTATTCGACCGAGGCCGACACGCCGCCCGGCTCGGGGCCGTACGACGGCACGATGTTTCCGGCGTTTCGGATCACGAACAGATCGCCCGGTTCGCGCTGCGTGACGAGCTCGGGCACGAGCCGGCTGTCCGAGCACGAGATGAACAGCGCACGCGGGCTCTGGCTGCGCGCGAGATCGCGGAACAGCGCGGCGCGCTCCGGATAGGCGTCGCGCTGGAACTTCAGAAAGCCTTCGATGATGTCCTTCATCGCGTGTCCTCCGGCGTGGGTGAAATCGATGAAGGGCAGGTTACGCCGGACTTCCAATAACGTAAAAGACTGATTTATGATCCACCGGATAAGCACGACTTATAGGAATCGCCATGCTGCTGCGCCATATCAACTACTTCCTGGCCGTCGCCGAACACCGCAGCTTCACGCGCGCGGCCGCCGCGCTGCATGTTTCCCAGCCCGCGCTGTCGCAGCAGATCCGCCAGCTCGAGGAAACGCTCGGCGCGCAACTGTTCGACCGCACCGGGCGTGTCACGCGATTGACGGACGCCGGCGACGTGTATTTCCGCTATGCGCGGCAGGCGCTGCACGATCTCGCGGAAGGCCGGCGCGCCATTCACGACGTGCAGGATCTCAGCCGCGGCTCGCTGCGGATCGCGGTCACGCCGACCTTCACGAGCTATCTCGTCGGGCCGCTCGTCGAGGCGTTTCACGGCCGCTATCCGGAAGTGTCGCTGTCGGTGCGCGAGATGTCGCAGGAGCGCATCGAGGCGCTGCTCGTCGACGACGAGCTCGATGTCGGCATCGCGTTCGAGGAGGTGCAGACGGCGGATATCGAAGCTAAGACGCTGCTGGTCGAGACGCTCGCGCTCGTCGTGAACCGTCGGCACGCGCTCGTCGGGAAACGCAAGGCCGGCCTGCGCGTACTGCACGACGCGCCGCTCGTGCTGCTCACGGCCGAGTTCGCGACGCGCGTGCAGATCGACCGTTATTTCCGCGAGCACGACGTGCGACCGCGTGTGCTGATGGAAGCGAATTCGCTCGGTGCGGTGATCGAGATCGTGCGCCGCACGAATCTCGCGACGCTGCTGCCCGCGACGATCGCGACCGGGCACGACGATCTCGTCGCCGTCGCGCTCGATCCGACCGTGCTGCGGCGCACGGCCGTGCTGCTGCAGCGCAAGGGGGCGTACCGGAGCGCGGCCGCGCGCGCATTCGTCGAGTTGGCGCTTGCGCAGGGGGCGAGGAAAGCGAAGAGGGAGGGCGATTCACGTCCGGCGCGCCACAAGGCGGCCGGCAAATGAACGCCCGAATTACATCGAATCGACGCGAAGAAGCGCTTCAGTTGTACCCGAGAATCGCCACCGCCGCGACGTCCGGCCGATCGTGCGTATTCCCGACGAGCGACGTCATCGGCTCCTGCAGCACGGCCTGATACGACGTCACGCACGCCTCCTCCGGCACGCCCGCTTCATCCGATACCGGTTCGTCGAACGCGTCGAAACCGCTATCCAACCCCGGCTGCTTCTGCGAAAAAGTCATCTCCACTCCTTTGATATGTCGTTGATGTTCTAACTGACCTGCTTCAACTCCGCCGCATGCACGGGTGCGCCGTCATGCACGGCCTCCGATCGTGCAAGCTGCGCGCGCGTGCGCCGCGTGATGTGAATCACCGCGAACACGACCGGCGCGATCAGCAGGCCTTCCGCCAGCTCCGGATCGACCGGCAGGTTCATCACGTGCAACGCCTTGAACGCCGCCGTCGCGAGCGACAGCACGTAGTACGAAATGGCCGCCACCGACAGCCCTTCGACCGCGTGCTGCAGATGAAGCTGATTGCGCGCGGTGCGCTCCATGCCGGCCAGCAGGCGCGTCACGTCCTTTTCCTGCGCGAGGTTCACGCGCGTGCGCAACAGGTCGACCGCACGTGCGATCCGCGCGGCGATCTGCTCGTGGCGCGCCCACACGCTGCGGCACGTCTCCATCGCCGGCGCAAAACGCCGCTCCATGAATTCGGCGATCGTCGGCATTCCTTCGATACGCTCCTCGCGCAGTTCCTGAATACGCGCCAGCACGAGCTTCTCGTAAGCGCGCGATGCACTGAAACGCGCGCCCGAACCCGACAGCGATTCGACCCGCACCGCGAGATGCGTAAGCTTGACGAGCAGCGCCGCGTCGTCGCCGTCGGCGCCGCTCGCGTCCATCCGCTGCATCAGCGCGTGCAGTGCCGCGTGGATCTCGTCGAGTTCGCGGCTCATCCGGCGCGCGACGGGCAGCGCGAGCAGCGCCATCATCCGGTACGTTTCGATTTCGTACAGACGCTGCAGCAGGCGGCCGCCCTGCTCTTCGCGGAAATCCTCGTCGACGACGAGAAAACGCATGAAGCCGTCGTCACGCACATGCCAGTCGCAGAACACCTTGCCGCCGCCGAGCACGTTGCTGCCGACGAGCGCGGGCCCGTCGATCCAGCGGCGCAGGTCGCCGCAGACGAGCCGCGCGGCATCGCCCGACAGCAGTTCCATCCGCACCGCGACGAAGCGGATGCCCGCGAGTCGCGCGAACCACGCGGCCGGAATGCCTTCGATCGCGAGATCGTCGAAATAGCCGGTGTCGCGACGCGGCGCGACGAACGTGAAGGTCGAGAATTCGGTGTGACGTTCCCACTTCAGGTGCCAGCCGCACGGCGACTGCACCGCGTAATGCGTCGCGCCTTCGTGCGGCGCGGCAATGCCGGTATCGCGGCACAGCGCGTGCAGCAGCGTTTCGTGGATGTCGGGCTGGCCGTCCGCATAGATCGCGTAATGCGTGAGCGACACGGCTTCGGCAAGCCGCAGGAACGGCCGCGCATGCAATTCCGCGGCCAGTGCGGCGCGCAACGGATGGTCCATCATCGATACACCACTCTTCCCTGTTCAAGCCTGCGTGCCGGGCAAAACGCCAACGTGATCGCACTATGGCAGACACAGATCAACAATAAAAACGCATAATGCTGATCGTTACGTTCAGTTTTCCTGATACCCATGAAGATGCTCGATCACGACGTGCTGGCCACCGTCGTCGCCGTCGCGGAGACCGGCAACATGACCCGCGCCGCCGAAGCCGTGAACCGCTCGCAGTCGGCCGTGAGCATGCAGATCAAGAGCCTGGAAGACGCGATCGGCCGGCCGCTGTTCGTGCGCAAGCCGCGCAGCATCGTGCTGACGCGCGAGGGCGAGGTGCTGCTGGGATTCGCCAGACGAATGCTGGCGCTGCGCGACGAGGCGTGGGCGGCCGTGGTGCGGCCGGAAGTGACCGGCAAGGTCGTGATCGGCGTGCCGGACGACTATGCGTCGTCGCTGCTGCCGTCGGTCCTGAAGAAATTCTCGGCGACCTACCCGAAGGTCGAGATCCAGGTGATGGGGCTGCCGAGCAGCGCGCTCGCGCCGCTGATCAAGGACGGCACCGTCGATCTCGTGTGCGGCACGCGCATCAAGGGGCTGACCGGCGACTTCATCCGCCACGAGCCGATGGCGTGGGCCGCGATGACGAACGGGCCGCGCGTGTGGGAAGAGCGGCCGCTGCCGATCGCGGTGTTCATGCCGGGCAGCGTCGCGCGCGAGAACGCGATCCGCAGCCTCGAACGCGCGAAGGTGCCGTATCGCACCTCGTATGAAAGCCCGAGCCTGCTCGGGCTGCTCAGCATGGTCGAGGCCGGCCTCGCGGTCGCGCCGCTCGCGCGCTGCGCGATTCCCGCGCAACTGTCGATGCTCGGCCGCTCGCACGGGCTGCCCGACCTGCCGCCGCTCGAACTGATTCTCGCGCGCAGCACGAAATCGAAGCGGCCGCCGTGCGACTTTCTCGCGGAGCAGTTGATGGAAGACCTTCAGCGTCAGACCGGGCAAACCGGCGACGCGTGATCAGCGCGTCGCGCGAAACCCGGCCGCGGCCAGCGCCGCATTGACGTTCGCAGCGACCGCATCGACGAGTGCCTCGAGCGTATCGCCGCGCACGTGCGCGTGTTCCGGCGCGACATGCTCCGCACGTTGCCAGCCCCACTGCGCGCCCGACGCGACCGACAGCGTCGCGCCGAACCGCTTGCCGTGACGGCGGCCGAAGATGCTCACGCGCCGCTCGTCCAGATACGCCTGCTCGGGCAGACAAAGGCCGATCTCGATCGCGACCTGATCGGGGTCGTTGACCCGTGCGGCCGGATTGACCGCCGGCGCGAACACCTTGCCGATCCGCAACGTCACGCAGGTCTCCCAGGCCGCGAGCGGTCCGCCGGCCGCGTCGACGCGCTCGGTGTCGACCGACCACTGATGCCCGTCGGGCACGACGATCGCCTGATGCAGCAACATTTCGGCCACGCGCACCGTCGTCACGAGCTGCCGCGCGAGCTGCCGGCCCGACGGCAGCGACGCCGTCCGCGCGCGGCGGCTTGCCGGCCGCGCGGTACGTACTTCTTCAGTGAGGTACATGAACCCTCCGTATTCAGGATCGGCGCCGCGCACGACGCGGCGCACGAACATCCGCCGCCGGCGGGCGGACAGCACCGCGACCGGCGATCCGGTGGCGAGTCAAACGAGCAACAAGCAACGAACGCGCAATAACCGTTCCCGGCTCACCGGGCCTGCGGCCCGATGCGCAACCGGCGCGCGACGGGCCCGATCACCGCATCGGCCTGCTGCGCGATCAGCATGTGCAGCGTGAAGTCCAGATCCTCCGGCGCGATCTCGAAATGCACATGGATCACGTCGCGCACGGCGCGCGCGCTGACGACATACACGCCGAGCGGCGAATGCAGCAGCGCCGCGAGGCGGGCGCGCGCAAGTTCGCCGGAGTCGGCCGTCAGCGTGACGGGCAACTGCAGGCGCGGGCGCGGCGGCGGGAACGGGATGACGTTGTCGGGTGTGCCGGCGCGTAACCGGCGGCCGGCGACATCGAAGGCGGGAACGGGATGAATGAAGGTCATGGAGCGGACGGAGGCCGTCTCGGCTGTTCGACACGTCCCCAGCTTAGAAGACCGCGCATAAACGCCGTGCAAAAAAACGGCGCGGCGGTGCAAAAAACGGCATGCGGGCCACGGCCCGCCGTCATCGGGCCGCACGGTGGACGAACACGCGCCAGGCTCGCGCCCTGCGCGTCAGGCTCGCCCGCGCCCGGTCGTCCCTGTCGCCCCGCTACGCGAACGCCTCGAGCGACGCACGCCGCCGGCTGTTGCGCATGAACAAGTGTGTGTCGAGCCGCTCCTCGAGCGTGCGGATGCGCAGGCTGATCGTCGACTGCGTGCGATGCAGTTGCCGGGCCGCCGCGGTGAAGCCGCCGCTTTCGACGACGGCGACGAATGCCCGGATCAGCTCCGGATCGAGCGAAGTCGCTTCGATCGGCCCTGGCGCACGAGCAGCTTGTGTGCAACCGCAGGTGGATCAGCGTCTGCAACCACGTCGAAGCTGGAACTCATGCGTTCGCGCATGGAACCGTCGGCGGCAGGCGCAGGCAGCCCCAATTCCTCACAAAGCGTCGGCAGCATGGTGTGCGTGCCGGCATCTTTCAATCCCGTGACGAGCGGCTCCAGCAGTTTGCGAAGTTGCGCGCAGTCCATCGGGCGCGACTCAGTCTCGCAGCGCCATGGCGCGCAGCAGCGCATCGATCTGCCCGAACGCATCCTGCTGCCATTGTTCGGGCGTGCGATCACCCAGCGCATGCGTGTCTTCGACGAAGCGCCTCACGCAGGTGGGACCGTATCCGTCGAAGGTATCGAATTTCTCGGCGATGTGCCGAAAGCCGTGTTTGCCGCTTGCATGCCCCAGGAGTGGGAGACATTCTTGTGCAAGCGCCTCGATCTCTCCAGGGTAGTTCCGCACGCAATAGTAGATGTCGTAAGCGTCCTTCTGCTTGTAGCGGCCCGCCAGCGCATGGCCCATCATCGCCAGCAAAGCAGGAATCGAGCACACCGCGATCTCCACGCGGTTCGTCCCTCCGTCCGGCATATTTCACTAAAAACACCACCTTCAGCAAACGCTGAAAATAGCTTTTACATTGAAATTCTTGAGTGAAGTAGCGCCGTAGCTCACGCCCAGATCAACAACCGAGTTCAGCCATACTGAGTGTCGGTCCTGGACTTGGGTGGATATCCGAGGATTTATCTGACCCCGATTTAAGTCGAACCGATACCGGTAGGAACGTCGATTTGAGGAGGGGGTAGACACGATCAGTCTTCTGTTGCCGCAACTGTTCGCAGGCGGGCTTCGGAGTGCGCCTTACCCCGAGCAACAGCGACGCCATAGCGTCGACAAGATCACAGCCGCCGGCAGCCATGACCGGTCGACATTCGCCGCGCAGCCGATACACTGTGTGCCGCCTCGAGGGTTCGCTCCGGCAATCACCGTCTATCCCCCTGTCCGATTGAGCGCGCCCTGTCGTCATGATCCAGTGGCCGTTCCGCCCGGCGCGCATCCCGATCCAATGGAGTCCCGCTTGAAACACTGGCGCCGCACGCTGCTTGCATTCACCGCCGGCCTTCTGGCCGCAGCATCCGCGCATGCCCGCCCCGTCTGTACCTTGGTTGCAGATGCGACCACCGGCAAGGTGCTCGTGCAGCAAGGCGATTGCGCGACCCGCGTCACACCGGCGTCGACCTTCAAGGTGGCGATCAGCCTGATGGGCTTCGACGCCGGCTTCCTGAAGGACGAACACACGCCGACACTCGACTTCCACGCAGGCTATCCCGATTGGGGCGGCGCCCCGTGGCGCGAGCCGACCGACCCGGCGCGCTGGATCAAGCTGTCGATCTTCTGGTACTCGGAACAGGTCGCTCAAGCGCTCGGGCCGGCGCGCTTCCAGCAGTACACGAACGCATTCGGTTACGGCAATGCGGACGTGACCGGCAAGCAGGGCGAACTCAGCGGCGTGATGGGCGCATGGGTCAATTCATCGCTGCGAATTTCGCCGCTCGAACAGGTCGCGTTCATGCGCAAGATCGTGCACCGGACGCTGCCCGTCAGCGCGCATGCGTACGACATGACCGAGCGCATCACGCTGATCGACGCGCAGCCGGGCGGCTGGACCGTGCATGGCAAGACGGGCACGGGCTCGCCGGGCTTCAAGTACGACGGCGCGCACGCGTACGGCTGGTTCGTCGGCTGGGCGACGAAGGGGCCGCGCACGCTCGTGTTCGCGAACCTGATCCAGGACGACAAGCGGCAGACGCCGAATGCGGGCCTGCGCTCGCGCGATACGTTCCTGGCCGCGCTGCCGGCGCTCGCCGAACCGGCCCGGCCGCAATGAGCGCCGGCCCGCGCAACGCGCGGATCGACCTGCTGCGCGGCGTGTCGATCGTGCTCGTCCTGCTGCATCACTTCAACATCGCATATCCGCTGCGCGATACGGCGCTCGCGCGCGTGCTCGCGCCGCTGCGCTGGAGCGGCCGGCTCAGCTACGAGCTGTATCTGTTCCACCTGATCGTGCTCGGCACGCTGCGCACGTTCTGGCCGCCGTCCGCCACGCATGGCGACGGCAAGCTGGCGTTGCTCGTCGCGTATCTGGTGCTGTCGGCCGGCTTGAGCGCGGTCATCGCGCGCGCGGTCTCCATCATTTGCCCTTGCACTGCGCATGCATGTTCGCCGCCCCAAGCTCGCGCCACGGCCCCCATTCGCCACCCTGGCCGGGACCGTCGCCCAGCACCCACCAGCCGTTGAGCCAGTGCTTGCCGGCGTAAGCCACTTTCTGGCAGGGCGTGGAATAGGTTTGCTTCGGATCCCACGACGCAACCGTCTCGCCGGCGTCGGCGCGCACCGTCACGCGATGGGTTGCCGCCGATTTGCGGTTCAGCGTATCGGTCACGGTCAGGCGGAAGCCGTATTCGTGCGCGCTGCCGGCCTTCGGCGCGACGAAGCTCACGGTTGCGCCCTGTTGGACGACCTGTAAGCCGGCCGGGCTCGTCCACGCGTACGACAGTCCCTTGCCGCTCGATTGCGCGCCCGACAGCGTCACGTGCTCGCCGCCCGCGACCGTCGACGGTCCGGCGATCGATGCGCCGGGCGGTGCGATCGCCTCCTGCGCCTTCACCTTGAGCACGTGGGTCTTGCTCGCCGCATAGCCGTTGGCGTTGATCACGGTCAGCCCGAATGCATAGTCGCGATCCTTGTCGGACGGCGGGACGACGACGCTCGCGCTGCTGCCGGCCGGTTTCAGCGCGACGCCGGCCGGCGCGCTCCATTCGTATCGCAGGCGTTCGCCGACCGACGTCGCGCCGGACAACGTGACCGTTGTGTTCGCATCGGCTTGCGCGGGCCCCGTGATCGTCGCCTCCGGCAGCAGCACACCGTCGTTTTGCACGGTGACCACCGCGCCGTCCGGCCCGACCGAGTTCACCGTGACGATCTTGCCCGACAGCGTGTCGTGCAGCGCGTGCCCCGGCATCAACGGAGCATCCTTCATGCCGTTCGCGCTGCCCGGCGTCGTATCCGCCAGCGTGTTCATCAGCGCGTTGCCCTGGTACTTGACAGTTCTCACGATCACGCCGTTGACGAACGGATCGTCCGCTTTCCAGTCGTCGAAGCCGCGCAACGGCTGCCGGAATTCGAGCCACAGCTGCGTACCGTCGCTGCGCGCGATGCGATAGCCTTTCGAGCCGGCCCGATCGCCGAACAGCGGCGCCAGCTTGTAGGTGCCGGACTCGCGAATCTCCGGGGCATCCGTTTGATCGAGCCAGCCGGAGAACAGCTGGTAGCTACCCGGATAAAGACGACGGCCGCCGCCGCCGACCGTGTCGGACGGATCGTCGACCTTGCCCGTGCGGCATGCGGCGCACACCTGCACGGCGCCGCCGACGGTCGGGCAATCCACCCGCGAATCGGGATGGGACGCGCCGAGCGAATGGCCGAATTCGTGCGTCCACATCCAATACGCGTGGCCGCTATTGTTCGACAGGATCCAGTTGCCGGGCTTTGCCGCCTGCCCGGCCCAGTTGCAACTCCCCAGCTTCGGAAGGTCGACGAACAGGTAGTCGAACTGCGCCGGATCGACACCCCGCCCCTGCGCGGCCTTGCGTGCCGAATCGAGCAGCGCGCTCGACGTGCAGGTTGCCGGGCGCGCGCCGAGGTCGACGTCGGCAAGCACCGTCCCGGCAAGCGTCGCCTTTCCGTGAGAAGCCACTTCGATGTAGCGGCGCAGCGACGAATAGTCGTCGCCATCGCCGAACACGGCCTTGCGGATGACCTCATGATCTTTCGCCGCGACATCGCTGAAGCGTGCGGCCAGCACCAGCGCCGTTTTCTTGCCCAGCAGCGGGCGCTGCGGCGGCGCGAACGTCGCCGCCGATACCCACGTCGCCGACGGCTCGCCACGGGCGGACTGCATCGCGACGCCGTCGCCGCCCTCCCGGATCGCGAGCACTTCGTCCCGGCCCGTCGAAATCCGGTACGCGTTCAGCATGCCCAGCCGTCCGGCCGGCCCGGTCTCGAAGCGCCACTGAGACATCTTCGCATCGCCGCCGGCGCATGGCTCGACCGACACACGGCCCATGCCGGTATTGCCGGCCTGGGTGCGCAGGCACATGTCCTGGCCGCGAGCCTGCGCGGCCCCCGCATTGCGGATCTGGTAGTAGCCCGCGCTCGGCACGAATGCCCAGTCCTGCGCGGCGCCGCCGTCGCAGGCGGCGACGGCGGGATCGATGCTTCCCGGTTGCCACGCCAGGCATCGCTCGGCGCCGTCCTGGTAATGTTTGATCGGGTCGTAGGCGGGGGCGGCGGATGCGCCGGACGGTATCAGCAGGGCTGCGATGGCCGCTGACAGGGCCGTCAGCGCGAAAGTCTGGTTAAGGGGCTTCACGATCATGAGATAACATTCGGCGCAAGCGGTGCGCATTGAAAGGAGTGCCCATTGTTCCGGCGCCCCGCAACCCGCTCAAACAACCTCAACCTTTCCTCAATCCGATTCAATGTCTCGCCCGCGGAGTCGATTTCATGCGGGATCGGTACGCGCGCCCGTCTGCTCCGGGCCGGCCGAAACAGAGCTAGACTGTTGGACGGAAAATGCGGGGTCGCGTGTTCCGGGCGGCATGGGCCGCCGTGTCGTCGCCGTCATCCGAAAACATCGTATTCGGGGAAATTCCGCCCAATGCTCGACTGGCTCCGCCGGATTCCAACGCTCGCAGCGTCGATACGACCATCCACGTGGCTATTGCTGGCCGGCGTCGCCATGCTTGCGGCGCTGAGTTGCACGCCGGCCGTCGAGACGCTGCTTTCGCCGCTCGACCGTCTTTACTGGGACCTGGTTTCATCCGGCTTCGATCACGGCGCGCGCGACAAGGTCGCCGTGATCATGGTCGATAAAAAGACCATCGGCGAGATGGGCGACGGCGGGAGCTTCACGCGCACGGCCTATGCGAAGGTGCTGGACCGCGTCGCCGGCGCATCGAGCGTCGTGCTCGACATGACGATGATCACGGCGTCCCAGGACGATGCGGTTCTGGCGGCGGCGATCGCGAAGCACGCTCGCGTGGTATTGCCCGCGCAGGGGGCGCCGGTCAACGGAAGCGCCGAGACCATGATTTTTCCGGCGCGGCCGCTGCGGGAAGCGGCTGCCGCGGTCGGCCAGCGCAGCGTCGTGCTGGGCAGCGATCATTTGGTACAGGGCATCGTGCCTTACGTCAGGAATGGCGACGGTACCGAGATTCCGCACGTCGGCCTGCAGGCGATCCGCGTCGCGAACACGCCGTTGCCGGACGTGCGCCGCCATGTGCAGGTTCACGTGACCGGGATGGGGCATGTCGAAGGCGGCTCGATCCTGCTGCTCCTGCCGTCGCGCTTCGACCTCGACCGCTATTCATTCGTCGACGTGCTGAAAGGTCGCGTTCTCGCGTCGACATGGCACAACCGCATCGTGTTCATCGGCGACGGGGTATCCGATCTGTCGGGCGTGTTCTATCTTTCGCCCCGGAGCGACGGGAGACTGCGGCGCGTCGAGATCGATGCGCTCGTGACCGATGCGCTGCTCGCCGGGCGCCTGATGCTGCGCATGCCCACTTCGATACAACTGGCCGTCAGCATCGCGGTCGCGACCGGCATGCTGTTGACCTGCATGTTCGTGCCGGGCTGGCGCATGTACGGATTCGCGCTGGCGTGGCTGGCCGCATACGTCGCCGGCGAAACGGCGCTGCTCGTCTACGGCGCGTACTGGACGCCGGTCGGGCCGTTGCTGGCGGTGTGCGTGACGATCTTCGCCGTCTGTGGCTGGCGGCGGGCAGGCAGCCTCCGCGCGGCCCTGATGAAGGAATACCGCGGGTTGCGCGGACTGGCCGGTCGGCATGCGTTCGCCGGTCTCGCGCAACCGGCGGACGCCGGCGACGCGGTGTCGATCGACGACGACGTCGCGCAGGCGATGTCCCGCATTCGCGAATGGCAGTCGACCTATGTCGACGTGATCCATACGCTGCCTTATCCGATCTTCGTCGAACAGGACGGCCGCCTGCTGATGTGCAACGAACGCGGCAGCGCGATGCTGAAATCGATCGACGTCGACAGCGATGCGGCCGCCCGGCAGGTGCTCGCCATCGCGTACGACGAGATCCTGGCCGCGAAGGGAACGGGGAGGATTCACTCGGTCGAACTGACCTTGAATGCGCGCACGCACATGATGATGGTGACGCCGTTCGGCGACGGCGATCACCATCGCTCCACGGCGAGCATGATCTGTCTCGTCGACATTCACAACATCAAGGCGGCGGTCGAAAGCGACCGGATGACGCTGCGCCACATGGCGCACGATCTGCGCAATCCGCTGTCGACCGTGCTGTCGCTGCTCGAGCAGCGCACCGTCGCCGACGGCGCGGCAGATACCGATTTTCTGGCGAATCTGCACAAGCTCGTCGACTACAGCTTGCGCGTCGCGCAGGATTTCACCCAACTGTCGCGTGCCGAACATCTCGACAAGAACGCCTATGTGCCGGTGTCCGTGAGCGATCTGACGACCGAGGCGGTCGACCAGGTCTGGCACAGCGCGAGCGCGAAGCGGATCAGCGTCGAAGGTCCGCATGAAGACGGCGACGAGGCGTTCGTGCTCGGCACGCGCGACATGCTGCTGCGCGCGTTGATCAACCTGCTCGAAAATGCGATCAAGTATTCGGACGAGGAGACGGTCGTCGACGTGTGGATCGGCGTCGGCGAGCGCAATGTTTCCATCACCGTGGAAGACAAGGGCATCGGCATTCCGGCGGAAGCGATGCCGCGACTGTTCGAGCCGTTCTTCCAGGTCGACGGCACGTATCGCGATGCGAGCCGCGGGGTCGGGCTGGGGCTGCCGTTCGTCAGGACGGTCGTCGAGCGTCACGGCGGATCGATCGACGTGACGTCCGCGCCGGGGCTGGGCAGCCGCTTCACCGTGCACTTGCCGGTGACTCGCGCGGAGCTGAACGGCCCGGCGTAACCGGCCGCCGCCGAAATGAAAAAGGCCCTCGCGCGAGGCGAGGGCCCTGCCGGCATCGGTCGATGCCGGTTGAACGATGCGGGTTTCGCGCCGGCCCGGGCGTGCGCCGCGGGCCGGTGCTCGTCGGGATTCGCGTCAGTCCTTGTGCTCCTCCCAGGCCTGATCCCACGCGGTGCCCTTGCCCGGCTCATACGCCCAGGCAGCCATCGAACACCAGTTGGTGTACGGGAACGGCTTGCATCGGTACAGCTTGCCGTTGTTCGACACGATGTCGCCGGCGCCGTACTTGGTGCCTTCCTTGTATTGCGGATGGTTGCCGCCGCCGCCTTCGCCGCCGCCGTTGCCGCCGCCGCTTTCGCCGCCGCCGTTGCCGCCTTCGCCGTTGCCGAAGACCGTCCACGCATCGCTCCACGCGGAGCCCTTGCCCGGTTCATAGGCGGCCGGCGCACCCGAGCACCAGCCGCTGTACGGGAACGGCTTGCACTGGTACAGCTTGCCCAGGTTCGATACGACGTCACCGGCCTTGTACTGCGTACCGGCCTTGTATGCCGGGTACTGGCCGCCTTCGCCGCCGCCGTTGCCACCACCGCCGTTACCGCCGCCGCCCGTATCCGTCGCCTTCACGAGCACCGTGTGCTGCGCGGTGGACGACAGCTTGCCGTCGCCAACCTTGACCGAGAACGTGAACGACTGGTCCTTCGCCAGCTTCGGCGCGGTGAAGCGCAGCGTCGGGCCGGAAGCCTGCGCGTCGATGCCGGACGGAGTCGTCCACTGGAACGTCAGTTTGTCGCCGTCCGGATCGGTCGATTTCTCGGCCGAGAGGACCACGGCCTGACCGCCCTCCGCCTGGGCCGGGCCGTTGAGCCGTGCGACCGGCGGACGGTTTTCGGCCGGCGGCGGTTCGACCGACGATTCGGCCTGAGCGGTCACGACGACCTGGGCGGCATCCTTCAGTCCAGCCGGATCGGTCACCGTCACGCGGAACGTATAGCGGGTGTCCTGCTTGACCGCCGGGACGTCGACTGTCGCCTTCGCACCGGCGGGATTGCCGATCTTCAGCGGATCGCCGCCGATCTGTTCCCACTTGAAGGTCAGCTTGTCGCCGTCGGGATCGCGCGAGTTCGATGCGTCGAGCGTCACCGTCTGCGGCCCGGTGACCGTCATGCCGGCGCCCGCGTTCGCGATCGGCGGATGATTCTCCGCGCCGCTACCGCCGTCGCCGTGACCGAGGCCCTCGTGCATCGCGTTCAGGATGTCGCCGTTGTCCGCGTCGATTTCCCACGAGAACATCCCGCCCAGTTGATGCTTGCGCACGTAGTCGCCCTTCGCGTTCACCGAGCGCGGATCGTCGAACGTGAGGAGCTCGCCGGTGCTCTTGTTGAACACGTACGGCGCCTCGGCGGTCTGGTCGTAGTGGTACTCGTAGCCGTTGATGCCCGCATTGTTCGGCCCGATCATTTCCGACTTGAGTTTCTTGTAGTCGAGAATGCCGGCCTCCCACTGCCCCTTGTGCGGCCCCTTCGCGGTGCCGGTGAACGGATTGCCGTCGGCATAGCCCGACACGCCGGTCCAGCCGCGGGCATACGCCGCCGCGCCGACGACGAGCTTCTTCGGATCGACGCCCTGCGCGAGCAGCGCCTTGATCGAGTTGTCGGTCGTGTACTTGGTGTCCGGCCGCGCGGCGGGTGCGTACAGCGCCGTCTGGTGACCCAGCTCCGTCAGACTGAACGCACCGTAGAAGTCGTACGTCATGTCGAAGATGTAGTCCATGTACTTCGTGGCTTCCTTGTAGTTCACCACGTCGATCTTATCCTTGCCCGCGCCGATCGCCGACGTCAGCTCGTAGGTCTTGCCGGTGTCCGCCGACACGCGATCGAGCATCTGCCGCAGTTCCTTCATCAGCGTCACGTACAGCGCGCCGTCCGTCTGCGGATTGCCGATCGCGCCGTTCGCACCCTTGCCGCCCGGGAATTCCCAGTCGATGTCGACGCCGTCGAAGAACTTCCAGGTGCGCAGCAACTGCTCGGTCGAATCGACGAACACCTTGCGCTTGGCCGGATCGTGCAGCTGGAAGAACGGATCGGACAGCGTCCAGCCGCCGATCGACGGCAGGATCTTGAGATCCGGGTTGCGTTTCTTCGCGGCCATCATCTGGCCGAGCACGCCCTTGAGCTTCGAGTTCGCGGTCTGGCCTGGCAGCGTCATGCCGAGCTCGCCCCACGTGTCGTGGATCGCGACGCTGAAGTCGGGCAGCCCCGCGCACGTCTGCTGCAGCGCGCGGAACGAATTCGGCACGTCGCGCGCGAGCGACGCGTTGATGTCCGCACCGCCGCAGATCGGAACGAAGCCGTACAGCATGTGTGTCAGGTTCTCGACCGGCACGTTGTCGACGTTGAACTTGCGGTCGTAGACCGACCACGCCGCGAAGTAAGTGCCGACCACCGAGCCGGACGTGTTCTTGAAGCGCTTGTGCGCCTTGCTCGCGTTGTCGGGCAGCGTGTCGGCCAGTTCCGGAATCGTGTCGAAGACGATCACGTCGATCGGCGCGCTGTCGGTCGACGCGCCGTTCGCGTCGATCACCCGGACTTGCATCTTCTTCACGCCCGGCGTCTTGACGTTGGCGACTACGGTCCCGCTCTGGGCGCCGCCGGGCGTCAGCTTGACTTCCGACGCGGCGTCGACCGCGCCGTCGACCACCGCGACCGCCTTCACCGCGGTTGCGTTGCTCCAGATATCGAAGGGCAGCGGCACGTCGACCTTCTTGTTGAGCTTGACGATGTCCTTGTAGGGTGCGCTCCCGGCCTTCTGCAGGTCGATTTCGACGAAACCGTGCGGCTTCGACGTGATTTCGTACTGCTTGAGGCTGGGTTTGCCGGGGGCTGCGAATGCCGCGTTCGCGAAACACAGCGCGCTGGCCGTGGCGATCGCCGCGAAAGCAAGCGTCTGGTTACGGCCGGATGCAGCAGCGATGCGCGATCGATGGAGGTTGAGTTTATT
The DNA here is from genome assembly GCF_049805555.1 of Burkholderia sp. DN3021. NCBI lineage: Bacteria > Pseudomonadati > Pseudomonadota > Betaproteobacteria > Burkholderiales > Burkholderiaceae > Burkholderia > Burkholderia sp. DN3021. The sequence goes on from NZ_JBNCAB010000005.1 coordinate 136,418, forward strand.
CAGGCGCAATTTGATCGTCGTCCTTGAGTAATTGAAAGAGTGTCTGAATCGACCTTTGCATTGTTTTTTATCCGCCGTCTCGCGCAAATCAATCTAAAGGATGTCTCAAGAAATGCTGGCCCCGAAGGAGCCGGACGCCGGTTTCTTGATGAATCGCTCAAGAAGATTCACGGCCCGGTCACGCTCGCGGAAACTTCAACCCGTGTCACATCCCAGTCGATGCATGACGCACATACGCCGGGCCTCGCACAGGCACCGATCAACCTCTCTTTCGAAAGCAGTATCGCCAGATACGATCAATCACCAATACACCATGAACAAACACACCGCGAGCCGAACGCTCTTCAAACTGTCGCCGCTGGTTGCATGCGCTTCCATGTTCTTCGCACAACATGCGGTCGCGCACGGCTATCTCTCCGATCCGCCGTCGCGCAACCTGATGTGCAGCTCGAAGCAGGGTCCGGCGACGAACTTCAATTGCGGCTCGGTCACGTGGGAACCGCAGAGCGTCGAGGGCAAGCAGGGCTTTCCTCAGGCAGGCGCGCCGGACGGGCAGATCGCGAGCGGCGGCGTCGTGCAGTTCAGCGAACTCAACGAGCAGTCCGTCGATCGCTGGAAGACCAACGACATCAAGCCGGGCGCGCACCAGTTCAAATGGACGTTCACCGCGCCGCACGTGACGAAGGAGTTCAAGTACTACCTGACGAAGCCGGGCTGGAATCCGAACCTGCCGCTGACGCGCGACCAGTTCGACCTGACGCCGTTCTGCACGATCGACGGCGGCATGAAGAAGGCCGATGCGATCGGGCCGCACGGCTGCACGATTCCGTCGGACCGGACCGGGCATCACGTGATGCTGAGCACGTGGCACGTCGGCGACACGGCCGGCATGTTCTACAACGTCTCGGATCTCAACATCAAGGCGGACGGCGGCCCGACCGATCCGGGCAAGCCGAGCTGGTCGTCCGTGGGCAACATTGCGCCGACCGTCGATCTGAAGGCCGGCGACAAGGTCATGAACCGCGTGTTCAAGTCGGGCGGCGAAGTGCCGTCGATGAAGACGACCGTCACGATAGGCACGGCGGAACAGGGTGAACGCAACATGTGGCCGATGCTGCTCGCGAAGGAAATCAACCGCGTGCAATCGGCAAGTCTGCTGGCCGGCGTCGAGCGCGACGGGCGCATCGAACCGTCGCTCGGCGCGAACGACGTGTTCGCGAAGAGCGGGAGCGGCATCGTGCGTACGGAAACGACGGTCGAGAAGCAGCCGGAATCCGGCATCGACGAAAACTTCAGTATCACGAACAACCCCGAATTCAAGATCGAGAACGGCAAGGCGACGGCGAAGTTCTTCCTGAAGTTCAACCATTCGAAGGACACCAGCGTCACGGTGAAGGTTTACGACGCGGCCAATTCGCTGGTCGGCTCGAAGTCGGCAACGATGCGGATGCAGGGCGACCTGGGCGTCGATATCGCGAATGCGAAGGCGGGCGCGCATACGGCCGTGGCGACGTCGCAGATCGACGGCGGCACGCTGAAGCAGGAAACCGTCACGTTCAAGCTGACCGGCGGAGCGGGCGGCGGCGAAGGCGCGCAGTGCCAGGCGGCGTGGAAGCAAGGCACGGCTTATACGGGCGGCGCCAAGGTGCAGCACGGCGGCCGTACCTACGAGGCGCGCTGGTGGACCCAGAACGACGTGCCCGGCTCGCCGGCGACGACGGGCGCCGACCACACCGGCAAGGTCTGGAAGGACCTCGGCGCATGTAGCAAGTAAGGACGCCGGGAGGCGTCGTTCGAGCCGCACGCCGCCAGGCGTGCGACTCGTTCGTCGCCGACGGATGCATGCGCAGCGCGTTTCGGGGCAGGTCGAACCTGCCCTTGCGAAACCGGCTGCGCCTGCATCGCGCTCGAAAAACGGCGTTATCGAAAGGCGCTTCGACTCGATCGAGTCCGTATCCGGGAAAGCGTCCAATTAATTCGTCATCTGAAATGAGATGACGTTCCCAACCGCGCATTGCGCCGGATTTTCAACCGAGGGCATACAACGTGAAAACGAATATTCCGAAATGGACGAACAGGCGAGGCCAGCGAGGCTTCACCTTGCTGGAACTGCTGGTGGTGCTGCTGATCATCGCGCTGCTGGCGGGCTATGTCGGCCCGAAGCTCTTCTCGCAGGTCGACAAGGCAAAGGTCCGCTCGACCGAGTCGCAGATGAAGACGCTCGGCGACGCCGTCACGCAGTTCAGGCTCGATACGGGCCGCTACCCAAGCTCCGACGAGGGGTTCGACGCACTGGTCAAGCAGCCGCAGAACGTCGACGGATGGAGCGGCCCGTATCTCGCGAAGGCCGTGCCGAAGGACGGCTGGGGGCGCGCCTATCAGTGGAACGTCCCAGGCCGCGACGGCGAGGCGGAGATCGTGTCGCTCGGGCGGGACGGTCGCGTAGGAGGGGGTGGCATCGATGCGGACCTCGTTTATGGCATGTAAGGGTCTGCGTCGCTGGACCGTCGCGGCGACGCTGTTCGTCGCATGCGCGTCCGGCGCCGCGGCCAAGGATTGTTTCACCCAGGCCGGCGAGCGGCACGGCATCGATCCGCTCCTGCTCGTCGCAATCGCAAAGGTCGAATCGTCGCTGAATCCCGACGCGATCAATTACAACCGAAACGGCACCTACGACATCGGTCTGATGCAGATCAACAGCTCGCATCTGCCGCGCTTGATCAAGACCGGCGTCACGCACAAGCGCCTGATCGACGAACCGTGCACGTCGATCGATACCGGCGCATCGATTCTCGCCGGCTTCATCGAACGGCACGGCTATACCTGGAACGCGGTCGGCGCCTACAACGCCGGTTCTTCCGAGAAGCGCAAACCGGCGCGCCAATCGTATGCGACCAAGGTCTGGCGCGAGTATCGGGCGCTTACCGGCGATCGCGGCGCCAGCATGGCGGCGCTCGACGCGTGGCGGAGGTAGCCATGGAATCGTTTCGGATACGGGTGCTCGTCGACGGCAAGGTCGCGCAGCAGACGATCGAGGCGGCGAGCGAGGCGGATGTGCGAGCCCGGATCGCGACTCAGGGCGGCGCCGTGCTCGATATCCGCCGCGTGCGCTTCGGCAGCCGGAAGCGCGCCGCGAAATTCGCGCTCGCGCTGTTCCTGCAGGAACTGTCGACCTTGCTCGATGCGGGCCTCGTGTTGATCGAGGCGCTCGAGGCATTGCGCGACAAGAACGACGCGGGCAAGGCGTCGAAGCATGTGATCGACCGAATTCTGTCGGTGATGTACGAGGGGCAGCCGTTTTCCGCGGCGCTCGCCCGGCAGCCCGACATATTTCCGGAACTGCTCGTCGCGACGATCGCGTCGTCGGAAGGCAGCGGTCAGTTGCCGGTCGTGCTGAAACGCTACCAGCAATACGAAGTGCGGATCGAGCAGATCCGTAAGCGGGTCACCGGCGCGTTGATCTATCCGGCTGTCGTGATCGGCGTCGGCATCGCGATCCTGCTGTTCATGGCCTTCTTCGTGATTCCGCGCTTCGCGGTGGTGTTCGAGTCGCTGACCGAGTTGCCGCCGACCGCGCAGGCGATGCTCTGGTGGGCGACCGTGTTGCGCGAGAACGGCGCGGCGGTCGGCTTGGCGGTCGCCGCGGCGTTCGTCGGTGCGGGGCTGGCGTTGCGCTCGGCTGCCGTCAAGCGCGCGGCGCGGCGGTCGATGTGGCGCGCGCCGAAGGTGCGCGACGTCTGCGCGCTGTTCGCGCTGACCCGCTTCTATCGGACCGTCGGGCTCCTGATCGCCGGCGGCACGCCGGTGATCGATGCGCTGGCGTTGTCCGGCAAGGTGCTGCCCGAGCACTTGCGGCCGCGCCTTGCGGCCGCACTGAGCGAGTTGCGCGCCGGACGCCCGGTTTCGACCGTGTTCGCGGCCCACGCATTGACGACGTCCGTCGCCGAGCGCCTGTTGCGCGTCGGCGAGCAGAGCGGCGATCTGGGCGGGATGTGCGAACACATCGCGCAGTTCCACGACGGCGCGCTCGACCGGTCCATCGAGATGATCAGCAAGGTCTTCGAACCGGTGCTGATGCTCGCGGTCGGCGCAACGGTCGGCGCCGTGGTTTTGTTGCTTTACATGCCGATCTTCGAATTGGCCGGCAGCGTCGGATAACGATCCGCGCCGATGACGCGTCGGCGACGCGATCCCACTGCCCTACTGGAGAATGCACAATGAATACGCAACACATGATTCAACGCTGGAAGACGGAATCCGGTGCATCCGGCGCCGGATTCGCGCAGTACGCGGACGATCTGATGCGCGCCGACACGACTCGGCTCGCCGACGTGGCGGCCTGCCTCGGCATCGAGCCGATCGACGCCGACACGCTGCGTGCCGCGCCGACGCGTTTCGATCTGCTGCCGCTGCATGACGCGCTGTCGCTGCGCGCGCTGCCGATCGAGTTCGACGGCGGGTCGCGCATCGTCGTCGCCGACCCGTTCGCGCGCACCGTGCGCGACGAGCTGCTCGCGCGCTTCGGCGCGAAGCCGGTCGGCGTCGCGATGAGCGTACCCGGCGAAGTCGAGCGCGTGCTCGGCGACATCGAGTCGAACGAGCGCTTGATGGACGACGTCAAGATCGATGCGCCGGGCGAGACGCTCGCGCAGGTCACCGAATCGATCTCGCTTGCCAGCATCGCAAAGGACGAAAGTCCGATCATCCGGCTCGTCAACACGACGCTGTACGACGCGCTGCAGAGCCGCGCGAGCGACATCCACCTCGAATCGGCGGCCGATGGCCTGGCGATCCGCTATCGGATCGACGGCGTGCTGCAATCGATCCGTCACATTCCCGGCGTCGAAGCGGCGACGCAGACGATGTCGCGGCTCAAGGTGCTCGCCGCACTCGACATCGCGGAAAAGCGCGTGCCCCAGGACGGCCGTTTCAAGGTCGTGATGCAAGGGCGCGAAATCGATTTCCGCGTGTCGATCATTCCCGGAACCTACGGCGAAAACGCCGTGATGCGCGTGCTCGACAAGTCGCAGCGCGGCGACAGCGTGAGCCTCGACGTGCTCGGCTTCGACGCGCCGACCTCGCGCCGCGTGCGCGCGCTCGCGCATCGCCCCTACGGGCTCATGCTCGTGACGGGGCCGACCGGCAGCGGCAAGTCGACGACGCTCTATGCGGTGCTGTCGGAGGTCAACACGGGCGACGACAAGATCATCACGATCGAGGACCCGGTCGAATACGAGCTGAAAGGCGTGCTGCAGATTCCGGTCAACGAGCGCAAGGGCCTGACGTTCGCGCGCGGGCTGCGCTCGATTCTGCGGCACGATCCGGATACGGTGATGGTCGGCGAAATCCGCGACGAGGAAACCGCGTCGATCGCGGTGCAGTCGGCGCTCACCGGCCACCGCGTGCTGTCGACCGTGCACGCGAACGACGGCTTCAGCGTGATCGACCGGTTCATCTACATGGGCGTCGAGCCGTCGACTTTTCTCGAGGCGCTCAACGGCGTCGTATCGCAGCGTCTCGTGCGGCGGATCTGCACGAGCTGCGGCGGCGCGGCGACGGACGGCGCGGATCTGGCCGGCGCGTCGCTCGACGCGCTGCGGCGCGAGGTGGTGCCGGGCGGCGGCTGCGACACGTGCCGCGGCACCGGCTATCACGGCCGGATCGGGCTCGCCGAGGTGCTGACGCTGGACGCGCCGCTGAAGGCGGCGCTGCTCGAACGCTCGGTCGAGAAGCGCGCCCGCGCGCTCGAGAACAGCACCGACTACCAGTCGATGCGCGATGCGGGGCTGGCGGCGGTGCGCGCGCGCATGACGACATTTCAGGAGGTGCAGCGTGCGATCGCTCTGGAATGACGTCACCGCGCTGATCGACGCCGATACGCTGAGCGTTTGGGTGCACGAGGGCCGCCACGCGCGGTGCGCTGGCGCGCCGCATGCGGTCGTCGCACACGAGGGCCGGCCGGCCGATGCGCTCGAGCGCGTGCTTGCCGGGCTGCCGAAAGCGCGCCTGCCGATGTGCAACCGCATTCACGTGGTCGTCGGGCATCCGTGGTCGCACGGCGTGGTGCTGCCCTGGCAGGAAGGCTTGCTGTCGGACGCCGCATGGGAAGCGTACGCGCGCATGCTGTTCGCCGCCCGCGCGCAACGCGGCGCGCTGCGCATCCTCGTCGAGGACGAGCGGCGCGGCCGCACGCGCCTCGCGGTGGCGGCATGCGACGCGCTCCTCACTGCGCTCGTCGACGCGAGCCGCGCGGCCGGCTGGCGGATCGCGAGTTTTCGCGACGCACTGTCGGCGTCGCTCGACGCACACGCCGCCCGGCTGGGCGGCGACGATTTCAGTTTCGCGCTGCGCCAGCCGCACGTGGTGACGTGTATTTTCCGGCGCTCGGGCGAATGGCGCGACGTGGTCACGTTGCCGCGCGCCGGCGAGCGCGCCGACGACTGGTTTGCCGCAGCGGCGCTGATCGCCGGGCAGCCGGCCGGCGGCGACACGCATGCAAGCCGGTTCGACGGCTCGATGTTCTCCGGCGGCGACGCCGCGGGCGCATCGCCGGATCGCGCCGGCGTCGAACCGACGGGCGCCGCAGCGGAGGAACCGGCATGAAGCGCCTGACGGGATTGAATTTCGTCGCGCCGCGCACGCGCGTCACGCCGTGGGCGGGCTTCGCGCTCTGTTGTGCACTGGCGGCGGGGATGTTCGCCGGCAGCGAATGGACCCGCGTCGATGCGCTTCGCGACGACGTCGACCGGATCGGCAAACAGATCGAGCAGCGGCAGCGCGTCATCGAGCGCGAACAGCGGCGGGAGAAGGCCAAAACGCCGGAACAGCGGCGCATCGAGCGCGTGCTTGCGGAGCAGAAGATGAGCGGCAAGGGCTCGGGCCTGTCGGTGGTCGACTGGATCGAGCACGCGTGGACGCCGCAGATCGCGCTGAAGTCGCTGACGGTGGACAAGGCGGGTCGCGAGGCGCGCATCGAAGGCGGCGCCGCGGATCTGTCGCATATCTACCTGTTCGTCGACCGCCTGAACGACCGTCATCCGGACCGCAAGATCGGCCTGCTTCAGCATCGGACAAAGATCGAGGACGGCAAGAGCATCTTTCATTTCAGCTTGAGCATCGAACACCCATGACAAACCTGAAAACCATCGACACGACGGCGCTCGCCGCGCGCTTGCGCTGGGGCGCCTACGCGGCGACCCGCAAGCTGCGCGTGCCCGGGCTGCTGGCGGCCGGCGCGGTCGTCGGGCTGCTCGGCCTGCACGCGCTTTATCTGCAGCCGGACGGCGCGCGACTCGACGCGACGCGCGATGCGCTCGCGAAGGAACTGGCCGCGTTGCCGAAGCCGGGCCCGCAGGCGGGCGACGGCAGCATGACACTGCGGGACGTCCAGCAGTTGCGCAACAGCGAGCAGGCGTATTCGCTGTTTGAGATCCTGTCGCAGAACGGCCTGGAGCGAAAGCAAGCCACCTACCGGCGCGAGGCCGAAGTGAAGGGGAAGCTGCGGCGGCTCACGATCAACATGGCGATGAGCGGCAGCTACGCCGGGCTGCGCAACGCGATGCGCACGATCGCCGACCAGCCGATGGTGCGCATCGAGAGCGTCGTCATCGAACGCGAAAAGATCGACAGCCCCGTCGTCAACGTCGACCTTCGGGTCAGCTTGCTGGGGCCCGACGCATGATGCCCCGATCCCTTTTTCGACTGGCGGCGGCGTGGGCCGTCGCAGTCGCCGCGGGCGGCAGCCTTGCAGGCGAGATCGCCGGTCAGCCGCGCGTCGTCGACGTTTTTCCGGCACAGAACTGGGCATCGCTCGGCGCGGAGGATGCGTCTGCCGGCGCGCTTGCCGAAGCCGGCGCGTCCGAAGCGAAAGCGCCGGCGCTGGCTGATCCGATCGACGCCGCGCCGGCGCCTTCCGCGCCGCCGGCGCCGTTCGAGATCGCCGGCGAATGGCGCGAGCAGGGGCAACGCATTGTCGTGCTGGATGGCGGCGGCCGGACCTTTCTGCTGTGCGGGCGCCGTTGCGGTGTGCGCGACGCCGTATTGCCGGGCGCCGAGATCGCCGACGGCTATCGGCTGAAGGCGCTGCGCGAAACGGGCCCGGTCGTGATGACCCGCGACGGTGCGGATGTCGAGCTTTCGCCTCCGTCGCCGACCCCTTGAATTCCGAATCGAACCTTTATCGAACACCATCATGAAACGTACCGTCAGTCTATTACTCCTGGTCTCGGCGCTCGCGCTGGCAGGCTGCGCGAGCGCCCCGTTCAACGCCCCCGCGGCCGACGCCGGAACGCCTGCCGAACGCCTCGGCACGCTCCAGCGGCAGAAGGAGATCGCACCGGAAGATATCCGGATCGCCACGTCCGTCGAGCTGACCCGGCAGGAATACGTGCGCGCCGAATTGAAGGCCGCCGAGCGGCAAAGCACGCAGGGGAACCACGCCGCGGCGATCGATCACCTGAACAACGTGCTGGCCGAGGACGCCGGCAATCTCCGCGCCCGTCAGGAACTCGAGCAGGTCGCCAGCCGCCAGCAGATGGCGATCGAGCTGTCGCGCGCGCAGCGCATCCGCGGCGAACAGCCGCAGGAAGCGCTGGAGATCGCCCGGCGCATTCTTGCCGAGCAGCCGAACCATGCGGAGGCCAAGCGGCTGCGCGATTCGCTGCTGCGCGCGTCGCAGGCGAGCCGGCCGGTGCGTCCGCAACTGTCCGACGCGTTGCGCAAGCCGGTTTCGCTCAATTTCAAGCAGCAGCCGATGTCGAACATTTTCGACGTGATCTCGCGCGTGTCCGGCGTGAACTTCGTGTTCGACCGCGACGTCGATACGAGCCAGCCCGCCACGATGTTCGCCGAGCGCACCACCGCAGAGGACGCGATCAACCTGCTGCTGCGCACGAACCAGCTCGAGAAGAAGGTGCTCGACAAGCACACGCTGCTCGTCTACCCGTCGCAGCCGGAGAAAAGCCGCAACTACACCGAGTTCGCGCTCAGGACGTTCTTCCTGTCGCACGCGGACGCGAAGTCGGTGATGGCCGCGCTGCGCCAGATGATCAAGCCGAAGGACATCTACGTGGACGAGCGGGTCAACGCAGTTGTCCTGCGCGACACGCCCGAAACGATCCAGGTTGCGGAACGCGTCGTGATGGGGCTGGATATTCCGCAGTCCGAAGTCACGCTCGATGTGCAGGTACTGGAAGTCAACATGAACGACAGCGTCGATCTCGGCGTCCAGTATCCGGGCCGCATTCAGTTCGGCGCGCTCGGCGGCGTCGACGGCGCCGTGCTGACGCTCGGCGACCTGCTGCGCGTGAACCGCGACCGGATCGGCGTATCGAGCGAATCCGGCGCGTTGTCGCTTGCGATCGACATGCTGCAGAAGCAGGGCAAGACCAAGACGCTCGCGAATCCGAAGATCCGCGTGCGGAACATGGAGAAGGCCAACATCAAGATCGGCGAACGCGTGCCGATCGTGACGACCACGAATGCGAACGGCGTCGTCACGGAATCGGTCAGCTACCAGGACGTCGGCCTGATGCTGAAGGTCGAGCCGCGCATCAGCCTCGACGACGAGGTCAGCGTGAAGGTCAACATGGAAGTCAGCAGCATCCTGTCGAAGGAAACCACCAAGACCGGCCTGGTCGCCTATGCACTCGGGACACGCAATGCGGAAACGCTCATGACCGCGAGAAACGGCGAAACGCAGATTCTCGCCGGTCTGGTCAAGCGCAACGAGATCGAGAACGTCTCGGGGCTGCCCGGCATGTCGGGCCTGCCCGTCGTCGGCCGGCTGTTCGGCTCGAACGGCCGCAGCAACGAGCGCTCGGAAATCGTGCTGCTGATCACGCCGCACATCGAGCGCAACCTCGACTTGCCGACGTCGGCGGTCACGACGTTCCTGTCCGGGACGGAGGCGCGCATCACGACCGAGGCGCTGACGCTCGAAGCCGCGCCCGTACCCGCGCGGACGGTATCCACGAGCGGCCCGGACCTCGATGCTTCGATCGAGCCGACCGTACCCGCCGCGCAACCGAATACGGACAAGGTCGCCGATGGCGCGCCGGATGCGGATGCGGAAGCGGACGCGCGTCCGGCCGGCGAGCCCGGCGCCGCCAAAGACACGGCGGGCGAGCGCGGCGCGCATGGCGGCGGCATGATGCGCGTGCGCGCGGAGACGGCCGCCCGGCCGTCGACGGTCGCGCCTGCGATCGACGGACAGACGGCGGCTCCGGCCGCACAGCCGCCGACGGCCGAGGCCGTCGCCAAGGCGGACTCACGCTTCGAACCGGAAGCGCCCGCATCGGCAAAGCCCGGGCTGGTGGCCATGCTGCGCTCGCTGATCGGCTCGCTGGTGTCCTTCGTTGCCTCCGTCCGGAGCGACGGCCTGCCCGGCGCGACCCTGCAAGCCGATGCGCCGGAGTGGCTACCGCGCGCCGGGGGCTTCGCATGATCGCCCGGCGACGCGTTCGCGCGCGCGGCTTCACGCTGATCGAACTGATGGTCGCGCTGACGCTGCTTGCGTTGCTCGCAACGGTGGCCTTGCCGCTGACCGATCTCGTCAAGCGTCGCGCCGCCGAAGCCGAGTTGCGCCGCTCGCTGGTCGTGATCCGCTCGGCGCTCGATGCGTACAAGGCCGCGGCCGACGACGGACGGGTCGAGCGCAGCGCCGACGCCAGCGGCTATCCGCCGGACCTGCGCACGCTTGTCGAAGGCGTCGAGGACAAGACGTCTCCGGGCGGCGCGCGACTGTATTTCCTGCGCAAGATTCCCGCCGATCCGATGTGCGAATGCGACGGCAAGGCGGCCGACGAGATGTGGGAAACGCGCAGCTACGCAAGCGATCCCGCATCCTTTTCGTCCGGCGAGGACGTATTCGATATTCGTTCGACCAATCGCAAGGAGGGCCTCAATGGCGTCCCGTACAACCAATGGTAGGCGAGCGCGGCGTGTCGCCGGCTTCACGCTCGTCGAGCTGCTCGTCGTCATGGCGATCATCGCGACGCTGACCGCGTTCGTCGCGCCCGGCTATCTGAAACAGGGCGACCGCGCCAAGGAAACGGTGCTGCGCCACAACCTGAATACGCTGCGACAGTCCATCGACGATTACCGGGCCGATCACGGTCGCAACCCGGATTCGCTCGACACGCTCGTCGCCAATCGCTACCTGCGCGAAGTGCCGCTCGACCCGGTGACGGGCAAACGCAATTCGTGGCTTCTGCTGGCCGGAGACGCCGGCGGCGTAGCCGACGTGAAGAGCGGCGCGAAGGGCCGCGCACTCGACGGAAGCGGCTATGAGACGTGGTAACCTGCGGCGACGTCCGCGCGCTCAACGCGGCATCGCGTATCTCGGCGTGCTGATGCTCGTCGCGGCGCTGGGCCTGGGGATGACCCAGGCAGCGCGCATCTGGAGCACCGTTCAGCAGCGCGACCGCGAAGCCCAGTTGCTGTTCGTCGGCGACCAGTTTCGCGCGGCGATCGCAAGCTACTACAATGCCGCAGGGCAGAACCGCTATCCGGCGTCGCTCGACGCACTGCTGGAGGATCGCCGGGCCTTGCCGACGCAGCGGCATTTGCGACGCCTGTATGCCGACCCGCTGACCGGGTCGACTTCCTGGGGGCTCGTGAAGTCGCCGGACGGCGGGATCATGGGCGTGTTCAGCGAAGCGTCCGGCCGGCCGCTGAAACGCCAGGGGTTCCCGGTCCGCTACGAGGCCTTCGGCGATCGCGACACGTATGGCGAATGGACGTTTGCATATTTGCCGCCTGCGCCCGGCGACGGCTCCGCGAACGGAGCCGGCACGTCGACGGGCGGGGCGGCACACTGAGAGTGAAACGACATGATCGTTGCAATCCTGGAAGACAACGCAATGCAGGCGGGCGTCGTGGCCCGCTGGCTCGAGAAGGCCGGCTACGAGATCGAGGTGCGTCACGATGGAGGGAGTTTTGTCGAGCTGGTGCGTTCCCGGCGTGTCGACGTGCTGCTGCTCGACTGGGACGTGCCCGGCATGTCGGGCATCGACGTGATGCGATGGGCGCGGGAATCGTTCGCCGATGCGCTGCCGATCATCATGATGACGCAGCACGACGGCGAGGACGATATCGTCTTCGGTCTCAACAACGGCGCCGACGACTATCTCGTCAAACCGCTTCGAGAGCGCGAGCTGATCGCGCGCGTGAGCGCCCAGGCGCGAAAATACTATCCGGAAACCCGGCGACCGAAGTGCGTCGAGGTCGGCAAGTTCGCGCTCGACACGGGCAGGCATGTCGCGACCGTGGACGGCGAACCGGTCGAACTGGCCCAGCGCGAATTCGATCTCGCGCTGATGCTGTTCGAAAGCGTCGGCCAGATCGTGTCCAAGGACATGATGATCAAGCAGGTATGGGGCGTCGTCGACCGCAAGTACGACGCGACGCTGGCCACCTATGTGAGCACGCTGCGCAAGAGTCTGGGACTGCGGCCGAAGAACGGGCTCATCATTTCGACGATATACAACTACGGGTACCGGCTCGAACGGACCTGACCCGCTGGCGGGCCCGCTTTGTTCCTGCGGCCGTCATGGAGACGGTCGCGGGCGTTTAGAAATCGTTCAGGTTCTTTTGCATCCTGCAACGCGGCCGAGATAATTCTCATCTTTGAGTCATGCCGATCAATCGGTCGGCAACAGATAAAGGATGTTGAATCATGTCTTCCGTTTCGCAGGTACACACATGGCGCCGATCGCCGAACGTCGACCGATACGATCGGCTTTCCCGCTCGCTGCACTGGGTATTCGCGGCCATCATTCTCTATACGATGGTTGCAGGCATCTCGCTTCATTTCATCACGCACCCGAAGATCTGGGGTTTCGTGTCGACGCTCAACATGTCGCTCGCGACGTGCCTGATTGTCCTGTTTCCGCTGCGGTATTTGTGGTCGTTCTTCCGCAGGACGCCGCCGGAGATTCGTTCGATTCCGGACAAGCAGCGCGCGATTGCGCATCTGGTTCATTCGCTCATTTACGCGCTGATCGCCGTCGTCCTGGTGAGCGGCTACATGATGGTGCCTGAAGGGTACTGGCTGTTCTGGACGGTATTCGTGAAAACGCCGTTCTCCGCCGGCCCGGTTACCGAGCACTGGTTCGCACTGCACAAGGTTGCATGCTACGCGCTGGCCGCTCTGGTGGCGGCGCATGCCGGCGCCGCGCTGAAGCATCATTTCGTGTCGAAGAACGATGTCCTGAAGCGCATGCTTTGATAAAGCGGGCTGGCTGCGAAGCAGCAACAACTCGGTCATTTGGAATACTCAAAAAAACTGGCCAGAACCCGGCCGTATCGCGACGATACCGGCCGGCCTGACCGCAAACCCCGCTTACGAAGCGTCGATCGGCCGCGCAACCGCGTCATCGGTCGCGCCGGTCAATCCAGATAGTCCGCGTATTCCTTGTGCGCGTAGCCGGCGAGCGCCTGCCAAGGCAACGGCTCGCGCCGCGACGCCGGCGTCTGCGTGAGCGTCAGCTTGCGCACGACGCGGCCGTCGGCACTCCGGTATTCGACCGACAGCGGCGCCTGCAACCGTTCGCTCCACAGGATCCGGTTCACGCCGCGCGCGCCGGGCGACTCGACCGCCTGCTCGTACCAGCGGGTGCCGGGCGCGTCGCCGCGCTTCGCCGCCGCGAGCCGCTTCAGTTGCGACGGCGGCGTCACGTAGTACGCGTTGTCCCACGAGCCGTCGAAGCCCGTCGTCTCATACTCGGCCGGCGGCACGCTGACGACCGTCCGGGTCGCCGCGTCCACATACTCGATGCGCGCCGTCTTGCCGTCATAGGTGACGTGTCGTGCGGCCGCCTGGAAGTTGAAATGCTTGTGGCCCGCATGGGCGGCCGCCGGCTGCACGCCGGCGCGCGGCGGATTCTGGCGCGCATGGCCCGCGCCGTGGTCATGGTCATGGCCGTGGTGATCGTCGTCATGACCGCCGCCCGCCGCCGCGACGGGCAGCACGCGCTCGACCCACACGTGCCCGTCGCGCCGAACCATCCGTTCGCGATACATCGTCGTGCGCGTCACGCCGTCGGCCGTGACCGTGCGGCTTTCGTGCAGCAGCACGGCGTCGAAATCCGCGGCCGCAAAGGCCGGGAGCGCGGCCAACCCGCAAGCGAGCGCACCGAGAAGCTGGCGTTTCATCGGGAGTTCCCGTTCATCATCATGAAGTCGCCGGCCTCAGAAACCGAACGCCGATCGCACGAGGCCGAACACCTTCGTGTTGTCGATCGTGCCCTTGAACGCCTTCGCGTCCGCGCCATCGGCAAACAGCATCACGTCGCCGCCGCCGTGCGTCTCCGAGCCCGCGCTGCCCATCCGCACGCCGACTTCCTGCAGGTACGCGTCGTTCATCGCCGTGGCCGAATCGACCGACGCGCGCACGTTCGGCCGGTTCGCGCCATTGCCGAACACCAGCGTCGTGTAGGTATTGCCGTCGGCATCCTTGCTCGGCTGGCCGTCGCGATAGTTGCGGCTGATGTCGAGAATCGGATTGCCGCGCTTCGAATAGCCGTTGATCGTCATCGTGTGGTCGTGGTCGGCCGTCACGACGATCAGCGTATTCGACAGGTCGACCTTCGACAGCGCGACGCGGATCGCTTCGTCGAATGCCACCGTATCCTCGAGCGCGCGCTTCGCGTTGGTGCCGTGCAGCGCATGATCGATCCGGCCGCCTTCGACCATCAGGAAATAGCCGTTCGAGTTCTTCGACAGCACGTCGATCGCCTTCGACGTCATGTCCGCGAGGCTCGGCTGCGAAGGCCCTTCGCCCTTGCCCGCGACGCGGTCCAGTTCGTACTCGAGATGGCTCGTCGAACTGAAGAGACCGACCAGCTTGCCGTTGCCGGCTTGAGCGAGCTGATCCTTCGTAGCCACGACCGTGTAGCCCTTCGCCTTCATCTCGTCGAGCAGGTTGCGCCCGTCCGCGCGGCCGCGCTTGTTCGCGACCGGATCGAACGGCGTCCAGTGATTGCGGCCGCCGCCCATCAGCACATCGACGCCGTCGCCGAGCGCGGCGTTGTAGCCGGCACCACCCGGCGCCGCTTGCGCGGCGATGTCGTACTGCGCGTCGCGATGGCAAATGTGCGAATAGGTCGCGGCGGGCGTGGCGTGCGTGAGCTCGGTCGTCGTGATCGCACCGACCGCCTTGCCGCGCGCCTTCGCCAGTTCCAGCAGCGTCGCGACCGGCTGACCGTTGCCCGACGCGCAGTGGTTGACGGTCTTGTTGCCGTTGACGTCGCTGCCCGGCGCAACTGCGCGCGTGTCGGACGACATCGACAGCACTTCGTTGTTCATCTTCACGCCGGTCATGTACGCGGCCATCGACGGTGCGCTGTCGGTCGTCTGCGCGTCGTTCGAGAAGGTCTTGACGCGCGCGGTGCGGGCCAGCTTCTCCATCGTCAGTTGTCCCGACTCGCCGACCTTGTAGATCCGGCTCGCCGTCACGGTCGTCGGCCCCATGCCGTCGCCGAGAAAGAAGATCACGTTCTTCGCCTGGCCGGCGGCCTGCGCCGCGCCGCACGCGAAACCCGCGACGGCCAGCGCCGCCGCGATGCACTTGATGGTCGACATCCTGTATTCCCCTGTACCCGTGTTGTCGGCGCTCAAAGCTGCACCGCGTTGCGCACCAGCTCGAAGACCTTGTTGTTCTCGATCACGCCGTGGAACGCGTCCGCGCCGCGGCCGATCGCACCGAGGAACACATCCGTGCCGCCGTGCGTCTCGCTGCCCTTGTCCATCCGCACGGCCGCCTCCTGGCGATAATCGTCGGCGCCCGTCACCGCATCGGTGAGCGCGGTGCCCGCGCGGCTGCCCTGCACGCGGTTCTCGCCGTTGCCGAAGCCGATGATCGTGTACGGCGCGCCGTCCGCGTCCTTCGCGACCGCGCCGGTCTGATAGCTGCGCAGCACGCCCAGCACGCCGGGCTTGCCCGCTTCGGTCTTGCCGGTGCGCGCCGCATAGCCGTTCAGCACCAGCGTGTGATCGTGATCGGCCGTGACGACGATCAGCGTGTTCTTCAGGTCGGGATCGGTCTTGCGCACCTTGTCGAGCGTCGCCTTGATCGCGTTGTCGAACGCGACCGTGTCCTGCAGCGCGCGCTTCGCGTTGGTGTCGTGCAGCGCGTGATCGATCCGGCCGCCCTCGACCATCAGGAAATAGCCGTTCGGGTTGTTCTGCAGCACGTCGAGCGCGCGCGTCGCCATGTCGGCAAGGCTCGGTTCCCTGGTCGCGCCGCGATCGAGGTCGTAGCTCATGTGGCTCGACGAAAACAGGCCGACCAGCTTCCCGCTCTTCGTCGCATCGGCGGCCAGCAGGTCGTCGCGGTTCTGCGCGAACGCGTAGCCCTTGGCCTTCAGTTCGTTGACCAGGTTGCGTCCGTCGGTGCGCTTGCCGCCGCCGTCCTTCGGTACGAAGAATTGCATGCCGCCGCCCAGCACGACGTCGACGCCATCGCCGAGCGCGCCGTTGTAGCCCGCCCCGCCCGGCACGAGCTGGGCCGCGATGTCGTTCTCGGCATCGCGATGGCACACGTGCGCATAGGTCGCGGCGGGCGTCGCGTGCGTGACGCGCGTGGTCGTCACGACACCGGTGGCCATCCCCTTCGCCTTCGCGATCTCCAGCAGCGTCGACACCGATTTGCCGTTGTTCGCGCCGCAGTTGCCGGTGAGGCCGGCGGTCGGCTCGATCGCCTTCGTGTCGGGCGACATCGAAATCACTTCGTTGTTGGTCTTGACGCCGGTCATGTACGCCGACATCGACGGCGCGCTGTCCGTCACCTGCGCATCGTTGGAATAAGTCTTCACGAACGCGGATTCGGGCAGCGTGTCGATCGTGAGCGCGCCGTCTTCACCGACCGCATAGATGCGCGCGGCCGTCAGCGTCGTCATCCCCATGCCGTCGCCGAGGAAAAAGATCACGTTGCGCGCCGCCAGCACGGGCGCGGGCGTCGAGCTGGTCGGGCCGTCGTCGCTGTTGCATCCGGCAAGCGCAAAGGCGCCGGCACACAGCAGCGCCGCCATTTTGATTCGATTCATGTTGCCGGTCCCCCCCGGTGTTGCTGCTTTCGAAATGAAAGGCGATGGTAGGAACCTGATGTGACGGCAAGATGAATGGAAATTGGAAGGATCGGTATGACTTATGAAAGCAACCGGCGCGGCGCCGTGTCCGGGCGCCCTGCGCGCGGCCGCGTCAACCGGCGTGTTCGGTGGCGACGCCGCGCACGGTCACGATGCGCGCAGGCGGAATATTTGCCCAGACGATACGGCTGCCGCAGGCAACGAATGCCGAATCGCCCAACGGATGACGGCGCGGGGTGCGCAAGTCGTACGTGAATTGAATCATCACGCCGTCGGCCGACAGCACGCGACGGCATTGCTCGACGATGGCCGTCACGTCCTCGCGCGGCAGCGTACGCAACGGCAGGCACGACACGATCGCATCGACCCGCGCGGCGGGCGGCAGCAGCCGTTCGAGCTGCCGCGCATCGCCCCACACGATCGACACATCCGGAAAGCGTCGCCGCAGGTGCTGCACGAACGCCGGCGAACGCTCGACCACGACGAGGCGCCGTGGCGCGACGCCGCGTTCGAGCAACGCCGCGGTGATCGCGCCGGTGCCGCCGCCGAGTTCGACGACCAGTCCGTCGCCGTCCGGCACCGCACCGGCCATCTCGCGCGCCAGATGCCGCGAACTCGGACACAACGCGCCCACCGCGGCCGGGCGGCCGACCCACTCGCGCACGAACAGTGCCGAGACACGCCACGCGTTCGGCCAGATCATCGGCCGGCCTCGATCTGTTTTGCCTTCAGCGTTGACGTGCCGATCACTTCGCGAGGCAGGGCAACGGCGACACGGGGCTTTTGCATGGGCATCCTCCTGGACGATCCGGTCCGCCGCAGGAAGAGCGACGATCAAATCGATTCTAGGAAACGAAAACTTAAGGCGACGTGAAGATTGTCCCTAATATCCCGCGCCGCCGCGCGCCCGGGCCTGCGCCGAATCGGCGCCGACGGGCACGGGCGCCGGATCGGCCGCGCGCGAACGGGCGGTACAGCACGGCCTCGGGCACGACCGGCGGGGCGCGCGCGCCGCACGCCGCGTCACGCGCGGCGCGAGGTCACCTCAGGTTGGTTCTCGCCAGCTCGACGATCTCGTCGCCGCGCCCGCTCAGGATCGCGCGCAGCATGAACAGGCTGAAGCCCTTCGCATGCGCGAGCTCGATCTTCGGCGGCATCGCGAGCTCGTATTTCGACGTGACGACGTCGACCACCGCCGGCCCGTCATGCGCGAACGCCGTGCGCAGCGCTTCCTCGACGTTCTCCGAATGCTCGACGCGCACGCTGAAGATGCCCGCGCCCTTCGCGATCGCCGCGAAATCGGTCGGGCTCAGGTCGACGTTGGTGTCGAGATAGCCGGCCGCCTTCAGCTCCATCGACACGAAGCCGAGCAGGCTGTTGTTGTACACGACGATCTTGACGGGCAGGTTGAGCTGGCGCGCGCTCAGCAGATCGCCGAGCAGCATCGACAGCCCGCCGTCGCCGGACAGCGACACCACCTGCCGCCCCGGATGCGCACCCTGCGCGCCGAGCGCCTGCGGCATCGCGTTCGCCATCGAGCCGTGGTTGAACGAGCCGTGCAGTTGCCGCTTGCCGTTCATCGTCAGGTAGCGCGCGGCCCACAGCGTCGGCGTGCCGACGTCGGCCGTGAAGATCGCATCGTCGGCCGCGACTTCGTCGACGATCTTCGTCAGGTATTGCGGATGGATCGCGCGGCCTGGCGGCTCGGCCACCGCGAGATCGTCGAGCCCCTTGCGCGCGGCGGCGTAATGCTTCAGCGCATTCTCGAGGAAGCGCCGCTGGGTCTTGCGCGTGAGGCGTGGCAGCAGCGCGGCGATGGTCTCCTTCACGGTGCCGACGAGGCCGAGCGCGAGCGGCGCGCGATGGCCGAGCTGCGAGCCCTTCCAGTCGATCTGCGCGACCTTCGCGTTCGACGGATAGAACGGCCGGTATGGGAAATCCGTGCCGAGCATCAGCAGCGTGTCGCACGATTCCATCGCGTGATAACCGGAGCTGAAGCCGATCAGCCCGGTCATCCCGACGTCGAACGGGTTGTCCCACTCGACGAACTGCTTGCCGCGCAGCGCATGCACGACCGGCGCGCCGAGCGTGTCGGCCAGCGCGACCACTTCGTCGTGCGCGCCCTGCGTGCCGCTGCCGCACAGCAGCGTGACCGCGTCGGAGCCGTTCAGCAATGCCGCGAGCCGGTCGAGATCGGCATCGGCCGGCAGGATCGACGGCGGCGCCGATTCGCTCCACGCCGGCGCCTCTTCCGGGCCGTCGCCGAGCGCGATGTCGCCCGGCAGCACGATCACCGCGACGCCGCGTTCCTCGATCGCGGTGCGCATCGCGCGCGCGAGCACACGCGGGAACTGCGATGCGTTGGTCACGAGCTCCGCGAAGTGGCTGCACTCGCGGAACAGTTCCTGCGGATGGGTTTCCTGGAAGTAGCCGAGCCCGATTTCGGTCGACGGGATGTGCGCGGCGATCGCGAGCACCGGCTGGTGATTGCGGTGGCAGTCGTACAGCCCGTTGATCAGGTGCAGGTTGCCGGGGCCGCAGCTGCCCGCGCACACCGCGAGCCGCCCGGTCGATGCGGCATCCGCGCCGGCCGCGAACGCGGCGCTTTCCTCGTGCCGCGTGTGCATCCAGCGGATCGCCCCGATCTGGGCCAGGCTGAACGACAGGCCGTTCAGGCTGTCGCCCGTCACGCCCCAGATGCGCTCGACGCCCGCCGCCGCCAGCGTCTTCGCCAGGTATTCCGCCATCGTCTGTCTTGCCATCACGCCCTCACTCGTTGATTGATAGAGACATGCATGAACCGGCCGCGCGTTCGCACGCATCGCCGACCGGACGAGCATACGCGACTGGCCCGCGCCGCGTCGCGACGGTGCAACCGGGCCGACTGCCGTATGAGGCGCACGCACGCGATTGGTTCGATCCGTCGCCGCGCCGCGCGGCGGCTGTCACCGTTTCGTCATCGTCATGTCGGCCAACGGACAGGCTGGCAGGCGTCGCGCTCAGCTCCAGTCGGACGCCGACTCGTCCGGATCGACGAGCGTGAGCCCCGCCGCCGGCAGCGGCAGCGCGGTCTTGTAGCGCACCTGCTTCAGCGCGAAGCTCGACCGGATGTTCGACACGCCGGGAATCGTCGTCAGCCGCTCGATGATGAAGCGCTCGAGCGTGCGCATGTCGGGCATCACGACGCGCAGCAGATAGTCGGCGTCGCCCGACATCAAATAGCACTCCATCACCTCGGGCCGCTGCGAGATCGCTTCCTCGAAACGCTGCAGCGCGTCCTCGACCTGCTTCTCGAGGCTGACCTGGATGAACACGTTGATCCGCAGCCCGAGCGGCTCGGGATCGAGCAGCGTGACCTGCTGCCGGAACAGCCCGAGCTTCTCCAGCGCGCGCACGCGGTTGAAGCACGGCGTGGTCGACAGGTTCACCGCGCGCGCCAGTTCCGCGTTCGTGATCCGCGCGTTCTGCTGAAGCTGGTTCAGGATGCCGATGTCGATGCGGTCGAGCCGCTTGGGGGAGGTGCTCATGGTTCGAATATTCCTTCTCTCGCGACGATTCCGGAATATTTACACTATCTATAAACAAATTCCCAATGAAATCAGACGCATATTCTGTGAATCGACGCGTAGCATGAGTCCCATTGATGCGTGCCGCTGCCGGCGCGCGGGAGACTCGCATGACGGATCTGTCGAACGGTATCGAACACGCGCAGCGCGCGGCCCACGCGCGCACCGATGCGGACCCGGAAGAAACCGCCGAATGGCTCGAGGCGCTCGACGCGGTGGTCGCGCACGTCGGCCGCGACCGCGCGCAATACCTGTTCGACCGGCTCGCCGAGCATGCGCGCGCAACCGGCCTCGCGTCGCAGCGCGCGCCCGTCACGCGCTACCTGAACACGATTCCGCCCGCCGAGCAGCCGCCGTATCCGGGCGACCTCGACCTCGAGGAACGGCTGTCGGCCGCGCTGCGCTGGAATGCGCTCGCGATGGTCGTGCGCGCGAACCGCGCGTACGGCGAACTCGGCGGCCACATCGCGAGCTACGCGTCGGCGTCCGACCTGTTCGAAACCGGCTTCAACCACTTCTTCCGCGCGGCGGCGACCGCGGCCGGCGACGCACCCGGCACGGCCGGCGGCGATCTCGTGTACTTCCAGCCGCATTCGTCGCCGGGCGTCTATGCGCGCGCGTATCTCGAAGGCTTCCTCACCGAGGACCACCTGAAGCATTACCGCCGCGAAATCGCCGGCCCGGGCCTGTGCTCGTATCCGCATCCGTGGCTGATGCCCGATTTCTGGCAGTTCCCGACCGGCTCGATGGGGATCGGCCCGATCAATGCGATCTACCAGGCGCGCTTCATGCGCTACCTGCAGCATCGCGGCCTCGCGAACACCGCGGGCCGCACCGTGTGGGGCTTCTTCGGCGACGGCGAGATGGACGAACCCGAATCGCTCGGCGCGCTGTCGCTCGCCGCTCGCGAGGGGCTCGACAATCTCGTGTTCGTGATCAACTGCAACCTGCAGCGGCTCGACGGCCCGGTGCGCGGCAACGGCCGCGTGATCGACGAACTCGAGGCGCAATTCGCGGGCGCCGGCTGGAACTCGATCAAGGTGCTGTGGGGCTCCGACTGGGATCCGCTGTTCGCGCGCGATCACGCGGGCGCGCTCGCACGCGCGTTCGCCAATACGGTCGACGGGCAGTTCCAGACCTTCTCCGCGAACGACGGCGCATACAACCGCGCGCGCTTCTTCAGCCAGGATCCCGCGCTCGAAGCGCTCGCCGCACAGCTCACCGATGCGGAGATCGACCGCCTGCGCCGCGGCGGCCACGACGCGCGCAAGCTGCACGCCGCGTATGCGCGCGCGCTCGCGCACCGCGGCCAGCCGACCGTGATCCTCGCGAAGACGATGAAGGGTTATGGGATGGGCACGGCCGGCCAAGGCCGGATGACGACCCATCAGCAGAAGAAGCTCGACGTCGACGATCTGAAGGCGTTCCGCGACCGCTTCCGGTTGCCGCTGTCGGACAGCGACGTCGAGCAGTTGAAGTTTTACAAGCCAGCGGAAGACAGCCCGGAAATGCGTTACCTGCATGCCCGCCGGGCTGCCCTGGGAGGCTATCTGCCCAGAAGGCGGACAGCGGCATCGAAGGGGCTGACCGTCCCTTCGATGCCGGCCTGGGGAGCGTTCGCGCTGGATGCGGCCGGCCGCGAGATGTCGACGACGATGGCGCTCGTGCGCATGCTCGCCGCATTGATCAAGGATCGCGACATCGGCTCGCGCGTCGTGCCGATCGTGGCCGACGAAGCGCGCACGTTCGGCATGGCCAGCCTGTTCCGGCAGGTCGGCATCTACTCGCCGCTCGGCCAGCGCTACGAGCCGGAAGACCTCGGCTCGATGCTCTACTACCGCGAGGACACGCGCGGCCAGATCCTCGAGGAAGGCATTTCGGAAGCGGGCGCGATCTCGTCGTGGATCGCCGCCGCGACGTCGTACAGCGTGCACGACCTGCCGATGCTGCCGTTCTACATCTACTACTCGATGTTCGGCTTCCAGCGCATCGGCGACCTGATCTGGGCCGCCGCCGACCAGCGCTCGCGCGGCTTCCTGATCGGCGCGACGTCCGGGCGCACGACGCTCGGCGGCGAGGGCCTGCAGCACCAGGACGGCAGCAGCCACCTCGCCGCGTCGACGATCCCGAACTGCCGCGCGTACGATCCGGCGTTCGCGTACGAAGTCGCGACGATCGTCGATGCGGGCATGCGCGAGATGGTCGAGCAGCAGCGCGACGTGTTCTATTACGTGACCGTCATGAACGAGAACTACGCGCAGCCGTCGATGCCCGACGACGATCCGGCCGCGCGGCGCGAGGGCATCCTGAAGGGCATGCACCGGCTGCCGTCCGGTTCGAACGCGACGGCACGCGTGCAATTGCTCGGCTCGGGCGCGATCCTCGGCGAAGCGCTCGTCGCGCAGCGGATGCTGAAGGACGACTGGGGCATCGACGCGGCCGTATGGAGCGTCACGAGTTTCACCGAACTGCAGCGTGACGGGATGGAAGCCGAGCGGCTGTCGCGGCTCGGTGCGCCTGCAGCCGATGCGTACGTCACACGAATGCTTGCGGCGACGCAGGGCCCCGTCGTCGCCGCGACCGACTATGTGCGCGCGGTGCCCGAACTGATCCGCGCGTACGTACCGCGCCGCTACGTGACGCTCGGCACCGACGGGTTCGGGCGCAGCGACACGCGCGACGCGCTGCGCGCGTTCTTCGAGGTCGATCGCGCGAGCATCGTGCTCGCCGCGCTGAAGGCGCTGGCGGATGATGGAGAACTCGATGCGACTATCGTGCGCGACGCGCGAGAGCGTCTCGGCAAGTCGGCATATCCAGGCGTCGCGCCATGGCAGCGCTGATCGGGCGACGCGACCGCGCAGCAGCCGACGACTGTTCGTTAACCAAAACAATACGGCCGACTAGCCAAAGAGGCGCGGATCCAGCGCGAACGCTTCTTTGCCGATCACTTTCACTCTCGAAGCAAAATCCGCATGCAGCGGGTTCAGCAGCAAGTTGAAGTCGGTCGGGCAGACGACCGACGGTACGCGCATCGCCAACTGCTCGCCCGCTTCAAGCCAGACCTGCCCGATCCGCGCGGTCGACTCCGGATCCTGCGACAGTACTGCCCAATCGTCCGGCAGGTCCGGCTGGTACGCGTTGTCATAAACGGTGTCGGGCACTTCCAGCGTCACTAAAAAAAATCCGCCAGCGGGAAGCAAGCCGGACATATGGACGAGTAACTCGAGCAACGACGTCGACGCATGGCAGCAGGTGTATAGCACCCGCATGCCGCGAGGATTCCAGCGGCCACCGGCGATCGCCGCGCCGTTCCCGCTCAGGTCGTCGGCCAGGTAGTGCCCCTTTCGTTCTTTCGCGAGACGATACAACCTCACGCGCCGACCCCGAACTGGGCACGGTTCAGAATGTCGCGCACCCGGTCGTAGCCGGGCTGTACATCGAGCACTTCGAGCGGCTTCAAACCGTCGAGCTCTGCGTTCGCCCGGCTCATCCACGCCGCTGCGCGCTCGCTGTCCTCAAACAGATCGGTGGCGAGATCCAGTACGTAGAGCACGCGCGCAACGCGATCGGACTCGCCTTGCGACAACCGGTCGTGTTTGGCGATTTTCCGCAGAATGGTCGAGCTGGGCAGGCTCAGCGCGCTCAAGAGGGACTGAACCGGCACGCCGAGCAACTCGCGCGCGACGCGCTCGATGATGACCGCGTCGAAACCCTCCGCGATCGCGCGCCGCTGCAACATCGGCGCCATCCGGCCAAAGGTGTCGAAATCGCCCTTGCCGGCGCCCAAACCGTTCGAGCCGCCCGCCGGCGTCGCGGCGCGGGATGCGGCAGCCCGCTTGGCAGGCTGACGGGCCGCAGGTGTGGTTGCTGTCATGGCGATTCCCAAATGGGCTAATTTGAATTCTCATTGTATACACCCAAACGGGAATTTTCAATTAGCCAAACGGCATAGCCTAGGCCGATGGGAATCGACGACGCTCCGCGCTACACCGGCAGCGCATGCGTCGACAGAATCTCCTTGAGCACCATGAACGAGCGCACCTGCCGCACGCCGGGCAGGTAGATCAATTGTTCCGCGTGCAGCCGGTTGAAACTCTCGTTGTCACGTGTGCGCACCAGCATGAAATAGTCGAACTCGCCCGTCACGACGTGGCATTCGACACATCCCGACACCTTCTGCGCGGCCTTCTCGAACGCGGCGAACGCTTCCGGCGTCGAGCGGTCGAGCACGAAGCCGATCACGACCAGCATGCCGGCCCCGAGCGGCTTCGGGTCGAGCAGCGCGACGATCCCGCGAATCATCCCCATTTCCTTGAGCCGCTCGACGCGCCGCAGGCACGCCGGCGCGCTCAGCTTCACCTTCGCGGCGAGGCTCACGTTCGAGATCGACGCGTCCTGCTGAAGCTGCCTGAGGATCGCGCGATCAATGCGATCGAGTGCGGGCGCTGCATCGCCCGGCACCGCCGGTCTTCCGGTTAATTTCATTGCGTCTTCCTCGATTTTTTCGAACTCGAATTGCTTGATCAGCATTCGATTCGTTATCAACGTAGGCCGACGATATTTATTTCGCAAGCTCATTTCGCGCGTGCTTGCCTATCATTTTTCCATCGGGACACGGCGTGCCGGCCCCTCCCGAGCGCACCGATGCCCGCGCCAACCTCGCCTTTCCGGAGACAAGAATCAATGAACCTGCAACGCTTCCCCCGTTACCCGCTGACGTTCGGCCCCACGCCCATCCAGCCGCTCAAGCGCCTGAGCGCGCACCTCGGCGGCAAGGTCGATCTGTATGCGAAGCGCGAGGACTGCAACAGCGGCCTCGCGTTCGGCGGCAACAAGACGCGCAAGCTCGAATACCTGATCCCCGATGCGCTCGCGCAGGGCGCGGACACGCTCGTGTCGATCGGCGGCGTCCAGTCGAACCAGACGCGCCAGGTCGCGGCCGTTGCCGCGCATCTCGGCATGAAATGCGTGCTCGTGCAGGAGCACTGGGTCAACTATGAAGACCCCGTGTACGACCGGGTCGGCAACATCCAGCTGTCGCGCATGATGGGCGCCGACGTGCGGCTCGTTGCCGACGGCTTCGACATCGGCATCCGCCGCAGTTGGGAAGAAGCGATGGAGAGCGTGCGACAGGCGGGCGGCAAGCCGTATCCGGTTCCGGCCGGGTGCTCCGAGCATCCGCTCGGCGGGCTCGGGTTCGTCGGCTTCGCCGAGGAGGTGCGGCAGCAGGAAGCCGAACTCGGTTTCAAGTTCGACTACATCGTCGTGTGCTCGGTGACGGGCAGCACGCAGGCCGGCATGGTCGTCGGCTTCGCGGCCGACGGGCGCGCGGATCGCGTGATCGGGATCGACGCATCCGCGACGCCGGAGAAGACGCATGCGCAGATCACGCGCATCGCGCGGCATACGGCTGAAATCGTCGAACTCGGGCGTCGCATCGACGAGCAGGACGTCGTGCTCGACACGCGCTACGCGGGCCCCGAATACGGGCTGCCGAACGACGGCACGCTCGAAGCAATTCGGCTGTGTGCGCGGCTCGAAGGCGTGCTGACCGATCCCGTGTACGAAGGCAAATCGATGCACGGGATGATCGACAAGGTGCGGCGCGGGGAATTCGAACCGGGGTCGAAGGTGCTGTATGCGCACCTGGGCGGGGTGCCGGCGTTGAGCGCGTATGCGGAGATTTTCCGCAACGGGTGAGGCGGGGCGGCAAACTGGCGACGGACGTTTGCACGAGATCCACGCAAACGTCCCCGCCGCTTACCGCTCATCGCTGCGTATCCGCGGCTCCCCCGACGGCCCGACGCGTACCGACGCGTGCGGCTGTCGCGGCCACACCAGGACAAAAGCCAGCGGCACGCCGAACAGCAGGATCCATCGCATCGTGTAGTACACCATCACGTTCGAGTCGAACAGGAAGAACAGGAACGGTAGCGGCCACATTACCGCCCGCAGCGGCAGCCATTTTCGGGACCGCGCTCCCACAAGATTCTGTACGACGAGCAACGCTGCCGGAATCGCGAACGACAAGACGAACCCGAGCATGCCGAAGTTCACCAGGAACTCACCCGGCATGCCGAACAGCAACGTCGTCTTGTCGAGCGTGGTTCGTTCGAGGTCACGCACAATTTCGGATTTCTCCAGCGCGAACGTGTCGGGACGCCCATCCCATATCGCTCCCGGCACGACGGATGCGAGCGCCCCGACGAAACTCCGTCCCATCGGATAGTCATACCCGGGTTGCGCGACCGCATCGATCGCAATGATCTGCACATCGAAGCGCGACAGATCGCGGAACAGGAACGCGCTCACCGGGCCCATGCTCAATTCGAGATCGCGTTGCTCGGCGAACCGTTGCGGCAAACTCGCGACGTCGCTATAGCCCAGTCCGAACTTCAGCGGCATCAGCAGGATGCCGGTCAGTGCCACGCCGATGCCGACGGCACGAACCATGGCGGGTCTGATCCGCGCAACGAAGTCGTGATAAAGGAACAGCGCGAACACCAGCACAAAGACGATGCCCTGACGGTTCCCCGCCACGCCGGACGAAAGCCAGCCCAGCACGCCGAGCTGGGCGAAAGCGGCGGCGGTCAGCAGCCCGTTCCGGCGCCGCCGCAGGGTCAGGCATACGAATACCCACAGCGGCGACGTATTGGCCAGCGCCTGCACGACGCCGAGCCCGCGAAACGGATCGTGTTCGGTGCCGGTTTGCTCGATCCGGGCGTCGTACAACTCGGCGATTCGCGCATAGCCGCCCAGCTTGACGTAGATGAATGCCAGCGCGCCGAGCGACAGCAGGGCAAACAGATAAGCCAGGCCGCCGGCGCGCACGCCCGATTCAAGCCGGAATGCGTGCTCGGTCAGGCGCGGCGAGTGAAGGTCGAGAATCAGCTTGGCGACCAGCACGCCGGCCAGGCTGAGGCAATACCAGAGCGCAACGGCGGCACTGTCCTGCGGCGGCAACCGAAGGTAGATTTCGTCGCCCGCCAACAATTGCCAAAGCGGGAACACACCCAGCACGAAAAAGAGAAAGATCCGGAACCAGCGAACGGTCGACGTGCTCGGCCGGATGCCGGCGATCGCCAGCAGCAACGCGCCGTCGAGCAGCAGGATCATCCCGTTCGCGCGCCCGGTGATGACGACCGTCGCGACAATCGCGGCAAGCACGCCAACGACCAGCGTCGGGCCCATCACGCCCGGCTGACGTCCTCGCACGCGTCTAGCGCTGTTTGACCGTACCGATTTCATTCCAATGACTCCACCTGATCCGGCGCCCCGCATCATGTCGAATGGGGGCGCCGCCGCTCAGCCGCCGGCGGGTCCGCATGAACCAGGCCATGCCGATGCTTTTGCCTCATGAACGGCCGTTCTCCACCCATCCGCTGTAATAGCCGTACCGGCTGCTGAAATCGCGCTCGGTCAACGCCAGCTCGCCAACGCATTTCAGCACGACGTGCGTGTCTCGCACGACCGTGAAGCTGGGTCGTCCCGGCATGCCAGGAACATCGACGAACGACACCCCGGCCGGCAACGAACGGCTCACGAAACGCGTGCCCAGACCGATCGTCAATGTCGCGGGACGCGTCAGGAACACGCACACAAAAATGCGATCGACCAACCGGCCCTGCGGCACGCGCGGCGCGCCGGAAGCCATCGCGACCGGATGCAGGCGATAGAAAAAACCGAGCCCGTCGCGTACGATCGGCGGCTGGCGCCCCGTCTTGAACCATTCGATGTAGTAGCGCGACGCCCTCAGATAGCCTTCATGACTCAGAATCGGCCCGAAGCGCGCGTCGTATACGCATGCCTGTCGCCCGCTTCCGGTCGGCGCGACATAGGTCGATTCGGCCCAGTCGTTCCAGGTCACGATCTGAACCCAGTTCGCCTTCGACTCGATCGCCGCGCGCCATTCTTCAGCCATCCCCGCGAACCCGCCTGTCTCGAACGCCCGATAGTTCGTGCCTTGCGGCTGACCGCGGTAATACGGCGTCACCGACGCCATGAACGTCTTGCCGGCATCGCGCAGCGCCGGTGCCAGCGCGCGCACCGAACCTGACAGCAGCGCCGGCGTGCCCGCCGCGCCGAAGTAAAAGTAGCCGTCCGCCGCCCCTATCCGCTCGACGATTTCCGCCGCCGTGCGCGCGTCGATTTCATGCTCGCCGGCCGCTGGAAACAGGTGCGGCACGAAGTATGCGCCGAGCCGCCGAGCCGCCTCGGCCCGCGCGCGCGCCGATGGCGTCCCGTCCGCCCAACGCGTATGCGGACAGCACCGGCCGCCCGTCCACCCTCCATTGCGCCCGCCGCCCGCTCACCGTCTGCAGAATGTCCGACAGCTCATCCTGCGCGTGGCCGTCGGCGGACACGAAGAGCCTGAATGCGCCGTCGAACCGGTCGGCCGCATCGTAGATCGTCGCGACGCGCCGCTTGTAGTAGGGCTCGGTCGCATGCCACCCACCGCAATTCAACGCGAAGCCGTCGATGCCCGTATCCATCGCATCGCGCATTTCGCGTGCATACTGCTCCGGCCCGGCGTCCTTGCCGCCTCGTGGCCATGCGACCATGTAGTGCGCGAACACCATTCGGCCGCCGGCGACGGCGCTCGCTCGCGCCGCATCGGCACGCAGCAGGTCGCGCGCGCCGAGCACCGTCGACGCTGTCGTCCCGATGAAGGCACGCCGCCTCATGCCGATTCCCTCCCGGCCGCCGCCGATGCGGACACGTCGCTCGCGACACCGCGCATCAACAGCGTGCACGACAACACCAGAACGACACACGCCGCGATGCCGATGCCGCAAACCGCACCATAGGCACCGTACTTCCAGCCTGCGCCAGCAACGAGGCCGAGCGTCAATACGACCTCGAACGACGCCATCTTCACGAACGCCCGCCGGCTCTGCGCGTACAGCCACAGCGACAGCACGCGGCAAAGAAATACGACGCACGCGCCCAGTAGCACGGCGTAAACGAATGCAAACCGGGCAACCGGACCGCCAAGCGATTGCACCGGAAACAGCCCGATCTCAAGCAGCAGCAGCGCCGCGACGGCTACTCCCGCCATGCCGAGCGGCAGCGCCACCGCGCACCTGCGTCGGAAATCCCCGCCGCTCAAGGCGTGCCGCACGCGGCCCGTGTCGCAACCGACCGTCAGCGCAAGCGACTGCCCGAAATTGAAGGCGAGATTGTTGACGCCCTTTGCAACGCGATACACGGCGGCGCCGGCGGGACCGGCCACTGCAGACACGATCAACACGTCCACATGCTTCGCGCCCGACAGCAGCGCGTTCGCATACCAGCTGCTCAACAGTTCGCCGCGTGCCTGGGCGACGAAACAGCGATACCAATGCAGCCCACAGCGTTCCGCCTGCGGGCCTTGCCCTCGTTCATGACGGTCCTCGGCGCGCGGCCTGATCCACAGGTAAGCCGCGACCAGCAGCCCGCCATACGCGGCCTCGACGAGCAACAGCAGATCGGGAAACCATCCGTGCCACGCAGGGAATTCGGCAAGCGCCCACACGACCGCCAGCCGGGAAACGGCCGATACCGTCGAGATCGCGAGCACCACCCGGTTGCGCCCCGTCATCCTGAAGAACCCGAGCGCAAAATGCGACAGCCCGTAACATGCGGGCGCCAGCGCGAGCATCAACGGCGCATTCGGCAACACGATCGATCCGGTTCCTGCCAGCAGCACGCAAGCCACGCCGAAGAACGCCGTCGAGCAGGCCGCGCTGATACAGTCGAGCGGCAGCAGGCTCGCGAAGCGCGTCCGGATGCGCTCGATCGTATAGATCCGGGCGGAACCGAAGTTGAATGTGTCGATCGCGACATAGAACACGGCGAGCAGCGCATACGAGCGTCCGGCCAGGACCGGGTCGAGCACGTGCAGCGCCAGCGCCGCCGCCAGAAAATTCGCGAGCGCCGGCAACCCGGCGCTCGCGGCGACGTGAATCAGGTCGACATTCAGGCGGCGCATCGTTCCACCAGATGCCCGCAATACGCGTCATACTTTTGCTGCAGCGCCGAGTACGCAAACCCGGACGCTTTCGCCTGCTGCCTCGCGCTCATGTCGACGAGTTGCGTGCGCTCGCGCGCAAGCGCTTCGATGCCGGCCTCGACGGCATCGACTGAGCCGGCCCGGATCAGGTCGCTTGCGGGAAGCACTTCCGGTATGCCGCCGACGTCCGTCCCGAGCACCGGTGTGCCGACGGCCATCGCCTCCAGCATCGCGCGCGGCATGCCCTCCTGAAGCGAAGGCAGGATGAAGAGATCGTGTTCCGCAACCAGCGCACAGGCCGACTCGGACGAAACCAGGCCGCGAAAAGAGACCCGATCCGCGATACCGAGCGACGTCGCCAGCGCTTCCAGCCCATTCCGCAACACGCCGTCGCCGACCAGCGTCAGCGTGACGGCCACACCCTTGCGCTTCAATCGCGATACGGCTTCGAGCAGGACGGCGTGCCCCTTGCTCGGGTTGTGCATCATCGATACGTTGATCATTCTCAGCGGGCCGGCATGCCGCCACGAATGGGGATCGCGCGCGGTGTAGAGCGCGTCCGGCAGACAGGCGTCGCTGAAACCGAATGCATCGGCTTTCGAACGGGCCGGATACTTCGCCTGAAGGTACGCGTCCGTTACATATCGAACGGTTTGCGCGCGGCGCGCGGCCGACGCGGTCGAACGGCAATGGATCCATTTCGCGACGGCCCGCAGCGGATGATTAGACGCGCCCTTCCTGAAGTAGTCCTCCGGATCGGCCACGATTTCAGCCGAAAACGGCCTTCTCGTCATCCAGCACATCGCAAGTGCGAGCGTCGCCACGTTGCCGGGGAACCGGATCATCAGCGTCTGCGCGTTGCGAATCACATGAAACAGGCGGACCGACAGGCGCGGCAGGCTCCACAGCCAGCCGCGGACGCCTCGAATCGCCCCCAGATCGGCAAATGACGTCCGCGCGCCCGTCACGCGTGACCCGACCGGCGCATTGGCCGGAAATGCGCGCGCGGCGATCCGCACGCAGTCGAAGTGCGGCACGAACCGGCCCGCGAATTTCTCGTAGCCCATGTGCGGACTGTAGATTTCGCCGCCGACGTGCGAAAAATTACCGTCCATCACAAAGGTGATGGAATTGTTCGATTTCATCTCGGATTCTCTTGATCATGTCCTTGTAGCGATCCGCGCCCTCCATGCGCAGCTCCCGCCAGTACGCGCCGTCGTCTCGCGCGATCTCGCACGCGAGCCGGGCCACTTGTTCCGCATCAAAATCGCTTGCATGAACCACATAGCGCGACAGGCCGAGGTCGTCGTACGCGGACCGGCCCTTGCGTTCGTACGCGATATGAATGCTCGGCACGCCGGCGAGAATGCTTTCGAGACTGCCGTGCAGCCGGACGGAGACGACGAGCGGGCGCACACGCTTGACGAGCATCGCCAGCGGGTCCACCTGCGCAATGCCGAATGCGTCGCGATAAAACGCGTCGTCGCCATTTCCTCGGCCACTGCTTTGCAATGCAAAACGTGCTTCGGGAAGCTGCTTCACGAGACACCGGAGATTGTCAACATACGCATCGCGATACGGCTTGCCCTCGAGATCCCTGAACACGAAGCAGATCGGGCGCGCGCCGCCCGCATGCACGCCGTCTTCCGGCTCGGGGCGCGGAGTGCGGCCGATCTCGAGCACGACGAGATCCCCGGTGCGAATGCCGCCCGGATGCGCAAGCTCGCCAACGCTCTGATCGTCGCGCAGGAACACCACGTTCACGCAGCGTCGAACCAGCGCCCCCAGCATGCGCCCCGGCAGCGACGCTAGCGGCCCGATGCTCTGCGGCAGATAGACCGACAGCGCGTTCCGCCGCAACGCAGTGCATACGAGCTGACTGCCGTGCGCGATGAGCGATTTCCACGCTTCCGAACTCCGGGACGCGCGCAGATAGCCGCCGCCCACGCCGAAAAAGATCGCGGGCCAGGCGCTGCCGATCCGGCGGATCGACTCGATCCAGAACCGGGGCAGCGACCAGATGCGAATGCGCGCATCGTCGAGATAGCCGTGAAACGACTCCGGATCGAGGCAGACGATCGTCACGACACCGTCGATACCCGCTTCTCGCATCGCCTTCAGGCTCAGTTTGACCAGCAGGCCGTCGCCGCTGTTGCGCGAGCTGTACGCATGCAGCAGATAGACGTCAGGCGTTTTCATAAGTCTGCATCACCGATTTCAGGAAGCGTTCTTGGCGAAAGGTCTGATCGAATACATGCCGCGCGTTGTCGCCCATCCGGCGGCATTCTTCGACCGTCAGGCGGTTCAGGTTGTCGGCCAGGCATTGCCCGGTCAGCTCGGTGAGGATGAGGCCGTTGTAGCCGTGTATTACCTGCTCGGGCAACGAGCTTTCGCCGGAAACGACGATCACCTTGCCAGCGCGCATCGCCTCGATCGGCACCAGCGCCAGGCCCTCCCACCGGGACGGCACGATCACGACGTCCATCGCCTGCATCGCTGCCTTCGTCGCCGCGGCATCGACCCAGCCGTGATAGACGATCCGTTGCCCGTGCTCGCCTGCCGCCGCAATGCCGCCGCGCACCGCGACGCCGTACACGTTGATTTCGAGAAGCGGGTTCAGTTTCGGCACCGCATCGAGCACAACGTCGAAACCCTTCTGGTAGTCCAGGCGTCCGAAATAGCCGATGCGTATCGCCGCGCAGCCGGACGGGTGCACCGCTCGCGCCGCCGCGTCGTCACCTGCAATGCCCGTGTAGATGAAATCGATCTTCGACATCGGGATCCCGTAGCGCCGCGCCGCGCGCAATTCGTCGAACGACATGCAGACGATCCGGTCGCAGCGTCCCGACAGCACACGCTCGATCAACGCGTAGCCCAGCCGCTTCGCGACCCCGACGTCACGTTTCAGGAACGCCCATGCATGCGGCGTGTAAAGCACCTTGGCGCCGCGATGGCGGCTCAGCCGCACGTACAGGCCCGGGAACGTGCTGTGACAATGGATCACGTCCGCTCCGACGGTTTCGAGCAGCGCCCGCAGTTCGCGCGCGATTCCGGGCAACCGTGCCGGATGACGGCTCGATCGATATGCGATCAGCGTTAATCCGACGATGTCGATCGCGCCGTCCATGCGACCAGGATCGCAGACCAGCAGGACTTCGTTCCCCAGTGCGATCTGCTCGCGGGCCAGTGCACCGACGTAGGACGCGATCCCGCCAACCCAGGTTTCCACGACGTGCACAATCCTCATCGCGCCTCCCGCCGCCGACGGTGGCGGCTGCCGACTGCATCGCCGCCGCCGGCGTCGGTCGACGCGTAGCCGTATTGGGCATATCGGTACGCGCCATATCTCGACCGATAGCCGAACACGCGCGCATCGACGCCGTTGAAGACGACGCCACGCAAACCGGACGCGCCCCGGAGGATCTGTTTCGACGCCTCGGACAATTCGCCAACGGTCGTCTTCCTGAACCGCGCGACGAGAAACACCGTCCCGCAATGCGGCGCCAGCACGGTCGCATCCGATACCGCGAGCACGGGCGGCGTATCAATGATCACGAGGTCGTAGGCCCGGCTCATTTCGTCCAGCAATCGAGGCATTCGATCATTCAAAAGCAATTCCGACGCACGCGCCGAAATCCCGCCCGTCGCGACGAAATCGAGCCCGGCCGATACGCCTCGCTGCACGACCTCGTCCAGCGACGCCTTCCCCTCCAGCACATCGGACAGCCCTGGCGCTTTCGACACGCCGAAGTAGTCGTTCAGATGCCCGCGCCGCATGTCCGCATCGACCAGCAGCACGCGCCGCCCGCCCACGGCGACCACTGCCGCCAGATTCGCTGCGACGAACGACTTGCCGATCCCCGGGCTCGGGCCCGTCAGCAGCACGCGGTTGTTTGTTGCGTCGAACAGCGTCAGGCCGAGCGCGGTGCGCAGGCTCCTCAAGCTCTCGACAGCGGGTTCGTGGGGACTGTCGTCGGCCAGCAGATGGCGCGCGCCCGGGCTGCTGGCTGCCTGCTGCGCCGGCGAATGGGGAATCGTTCCGTAAACGCTCAATCCGGTATGGCGCTCGATGTCGTCCATATCGACGATGCCGCCGTACAACGCTTCGCGCGCCACAGCCGCCGTCATGCCCAGCATGACCCCGAGAATCGCCGCAAGCGCGAGAATCAGCGACTTGCGCGGCTCGATCGGCTCTTCCGGCACCGGGGCAAAATCCACTTCGCGGACGTTGCCGATTTTTCCCGCGGACACGAGCTTGAGCTGCTGGATGTTGTTCAGCACGCCGACATACATCGCGCTGCTCACCTCGACATCGCGCCGCAAGCGCAGCTCTTCCTGCTCAAACCCCGGAAAGGCGCGCAGGCGTGCGGACTGTGCGCCGATCTTCTGCTTCACGCCCGCGATCTGCTGATCGAGCGATTGCATCGCGGGATGTCCGGCTGCAAACCGCGTCGACGCTTCGGCGCGCTTCTGCTGCAGATCCAGCAACGCCGCCTGGGCCGCGATGCTGTCTTGCAGATACGCCTGCGCCTCGACACTGAGGTCGAATGTCCCGCGCTTGCTGCGCATTGCGTTGTATTTCGCTTCGGAACGTTCCAGATCCTGCTTCAACTGCGGCGCGACACGCTCCAGGAATGCGAGCGATTTTTCGGCTTCAGCGGATTTCCGCTTGACGTTCTGCGCGACATAGGCGTTGCCGATCGTGTTGAGGATGCGTGCGATGATGTCCGGATCCTCGCCCTTCAGCGACACGCTGACGATATTGCTCTGCTTGCGGACCTCGGTGACGTTCAGATGCTTCTGCAGTGTCTGCAACGTCTTCAACCTCGATTCGCGCACCAGCCGGAACGCGGCGCCTGGCTGCGCGTGCAGCGCGTCCACCTTGATCCGGAATGGCCCGGCCGTCTGCATCGACTCGACCAGTTCGCCGACCTTCCCTTCGATCGGCCGATCCAGATCTCCATGTTCGAAGCGGAACCGGCCACCGGGAAGCGCCGTCAGCCCGAACGGCTCGCCCTCGAGCGCCTTCGGGACATCCAGCACGGCGACATCGATCGACTCCGTGCCCCAGCCGTATCCGCCGAACCCGAGCAACCCGGGACTGGACAGGCCATGAGCGCGCTCGGCGATCATCCGCCCGACAATCGGAAAGCGCTTCGGTTCCGCATCGATATACAGGTGCAGACGCTCGACGGCGCTGTCGACCACCATCCGCGACTTGAGAATCTCGATTTCCGCCGCCGCTTGGCTTTTCATGTCGAAGAGCGACGACACGCCGCCAAGCAAACCGTCCGCGCCCGCCGAGCCGTCCTCGACCTGGATCAGGAGATTCGATTCGTAAACCGGGCGTGCGAGCCATGCGTAGGCCGCACCGGCGGCGAACACGAGGGCCGCCATGCCGATCACCAAACGACGGTTCGACAGGACGAGATCCAGATAGCGCACCAGGTCCGACTCTCCGTGCTGGCCCGGTTCGGCGGCCAGTGCCGGTTCGTTGTTCATTGACATCCTGTTCATCTCACGACATTCACCAGTGCCTCGATTCTCGGCACCCATGCGTTCACACCTTGTTCGATCAGCGCGTAGGTATTCCTGAACACGGCAACCGGTTTCAAATACGGATCCGGCACATCGAATCCGTCCCGCTCGCCGAGCCGGAATACCTTGCCTAGCGAGAACGGATAGCGCGCGACGATCTCGCGCTTCTGCATCGCATCCATCACCAGCACGAGATCCGCGCGGCGGACCAGCGCGTCGGTCAATTGACGGGCCCGGTGACCGGAAATGTCGAGGCCGGCGTTTGCCGCCACCGCGACGGCGGACGGTTGCGCCGGCTCGCCGACGCGCGCCGCCGTGCCGGCCGACAGCACGTCGACGTCCGGGAGCCGCGCCCGCAGCAGCCCCTCGCCCATCGGGCTGCGACAGATGTTTCCGACGCACACGATCACGACGGTCCGGATCATTCCACCTTCCACCCGTTCCTGTTCGTGACGGGCATATCGAGCGAGCGCCGTCATTTCGTCACGATCGCCCCGGTCAGGCCGGCGTTGATGGCCGGCAGCAGCAGGCTTAGCACGCGGCTGAAACGAACCAGACCGTTGCTGTCCACATAGACGACATCCTTCGGCTGCAACTCGAACTGATTCGCGAGCACCATCGAGACGGGCGACCGTGCATCCAGATGGAACACCCGGGGAGCGTCGTCGCCCGCCCTGCGGATCACGTACACCTGCGCGGCATCGGCGGTCGTCGGGTTCATGCTTCCGGCCTGGGACAGCGCCTCGGCGAGCGACAACCTGCCGTTGCGCAGCGGTAATGCGGTAACGGGCTTGTTGACCTCGCCCATCACGAACGCGCCGTTCTCCTCGCGTGCGACGACCCGCAGGACGTCGCCGCTCTTCAGAAGGATCCCGGACGGGTTCTCGCCCCGCGCCAGCATCGACGAGAGATCCAGCGGATAGCTCGAATCGCCGCGCACAAGCGTCATGCGGCTCTGATCGGCCGCGGCCGTGAAGCCGCCCGCGCGACCCACCGCTTCATACAGCGTCATCGGGACGTCGTTTATCGCCAGCACGCCGGGACGGTGAACCTCGCCATCCACAACCACCTGCTGCGCACGATAGGATTCGACGCGTACCGTCAATTGCGGCTTGACGAACACCTCCGACAGCTTCGCGTAGAGTGCGCGCCGGACCTCGTCCACGTTACGGCCAGCAGCCTCGATGCCGCCGACGTACGGAAACTGAATGCGCCCGTCGGCATTCACGACGAACCCGCGCGCCGGGTCGGACTCGCGCGCGGCGCTGCCCTGGGGCTGCGTGCCCAGTGCCGCGACGAGTTCGGGGTGATCCCAGACCGTGATCTGGAGCACGTCGCCGATCCCCAGCCGATACGGCGCCGGCCGCTCGAACAGCACCCGGTTGCGCATGGCGCTTTCGGTCGCCGCGACCTCCCGCAACTGCCCAATCAGTGCGACGCTGATGTCCGTTACCGGCACCGGCATCGTCGCGGCCGGCACGCCGGTCGCGCCGTCCGATACAGGCAGCGTCGCCGGCCCGGTCATGCGCATACCGGGTGCGGCAGCGCAGCCCGACAACGCGACAACCGCGACTGCAAGCAGCAACCGCTCCGGAAGACGACGAACGCAAACTGCGCGCTCATACCAGAACCCCACTTCAAACCACTTCACGTTTACCTCTCGCATTCGATTCGGGCATTCATTTCGTCGTGACCGCGTCAATACGCATGCTTGTCGAAGAACCCCGTCGCGATCGTTCTCAGGACGATCCTCACGTCCATCCCGAACGACCAGTTATTCAGGTAGTAGAGATCGTGTTCGACCCGCTTCTGCATCTTCTCGACGCGATCCGTCTCGCCGCGATGCCCGTTGATCTGGGCCCAACCGGTGATGCCCGGCTTGATCCGGTAGCGCTGGATATAGCCGTCGACAAGGTGCTGGTAGAAGCGGTCGTGCTCCACCGCATGCGGGCGCGGCCCGACCACCGACATGTCGCCCTTCAGCACGTTGAAGAACTGCGGCAGTTCGTCGAGGCTCGTGCGCCGCAGCAGCGCGCCGACACGCGTGACGCGCGGGTCGCCTTGCGTCGCCTGCCGGACTTCGCCCGGCTCGCGCGTGTCGGGCACGCGCATCGTCCGGAACTTGTAGATCGTGAAGACGCGCCCGTAAGCGCCCCTGCGTTGCTGCCGGAACAGCACCGGCCCCGGCGACGACAGCTTCACCGCCAGCGCAACGACAACCATCAGCGGCGCGATTCCGATCAACGCCAGGCCCGCGAACACGCGATCGAACATCGCCTTGCCCGCCAGCGCCCGCGCGGACAGCGGCGACGAGACGAGATCGAGCGCGCGGCCACGAATCGCCCCGTCCGGATGGAGCGGCGTCATGCCGGTGAGGTCCGGCATGAAGCGGATGTCGACCAGATCCTCGGCGAACGCGCGGACGATCTCGCCGACACGATCGGCCTCCGACAACGGCAGCACGATCCAGATCTCCCCGACCTGCGCGCGACGCACGTGCTCGACGAAGTTGGCCAGGTCACGATGCACGGCCGGCTCTTCCGGCCCGATCGGCGACGAACCGGACATGTCGAAGATCGCGGCTATCCGGAACGGCTGCCACGTTTCACGCGCATCGCGGCCAACGAACGCCCGGCAACGTTCGAGATGCCCGACGAGCGCAACCGGTTTGCGCCGCGCATGCCGCGCCGCCGCGCAAACGCCGAGCCACCACCGCACGGCCTGCGACACGACGAGCGCGACCGCCGACAACGCGAACCAGCCGGCTAGCCAGTCGAACGCGACCGGGAATTGCCGGTCGCGCGCCATGACCGAAATCGTGCCGACACATAACGCGACGGCCAGACAGGCCAGCGCGAGCCACATGCGACGCCATGACAGCCCACGTTCGGGATCGCCATACAAGCCGGCCAACGAAAACAGGACGAGCGCACACGCAATCGAAACGGCCATCAGCACGGCATCGGATTCAGCAGACGGCGAGCCGCCCAGCCAGCTTCTCGCCGCCCATGCGGTGACGACAAGCAGCGCGGCATCCACAAACCTGAACCGTGAAGCTTTTCCGCGAACGGCGGGAGTGAATCTAGTTTGGTTGAACGAAGGCATAACCCTGGGCGATCACCGCCGCGATCGATTGCCGATGGAACGGCGGCGCATCGACACGCAATGCTCGCCACGCCGGCACGGATCGACGCCCGGACCGATGATCGATTTCATCTTTTGTTTAGTAATGCGAATCTGAATCGATTGAAACAGACCCTCAATCAAACGTCACAGATCGTTAAATTTCGAGCCCGGTTGACATGGCCTGACAACTTCGACGAGACCGACGCCCTCTGTCTACCGCGAGCCCATCGCCTATCGATACGATGTAAGACTCGATACTGCCACTACGATCTGGCGTTTTAAATCGGTCATGTCCTAAACAAATTGATATAGAGACGTTTCTTGTCCGATTTACCAATGAAGCCGCTGCCTATATGGCGGATTGATTGATGTCAAGGGATCAAACGGAGCAGCGTGACGCGCATCGGGTCACGTCGCGAGACAATGTGGAAGCACCGCCATCCCGCGAACACGATGACCGACGACTGCGACGTGTGTCGGCGTTGCGATAAGCGCGACGTCGATGCGTCGCGGCGCACGGGCGACCGCCCGCCGCTCGTGCGCATCCGTCGCGGCAGCGTCAGTGCCCGGTTCGCGCGTGAGAACAGGCAAGTCCGCTTTGAACGTGATCGAAATCTTGCAGCGAGATCGCGTACGGGGCGCGGCCCGAGCGTAAACGAAATACCGCCGGCAAGCCGGCGGCAAAAGATGCGTCCACGCGTGACGTGGCGCACCTGAGGCACTCGATTCGGCGGGCGCGGGGGCTTAAACCCGGTCTTAAACCCGCGCTTTCCCGGGGCCCGACCCCCCCCCCCACATTTTTTTTATCGGCTATAACCTCGTGTCAAAAAAGGCCCCCCCATTTTGG